>JBKHCQ010000202.1:0-6691 GCA_046541755.1 Anaerolineales bacterium
AGAAGATTATTTTGGCTTGCCGAAATCGGCGATGAAGTAGTAGCCGTGGCCGTTGCCGGGCATCACGCCGACGCCCACCTCGGTGAGCCAGGTGCTGAGCAGCGTGCGACGGTGCGGATCGTTCGGCGGGACCTCATCCATCCAGGCGAAGACGGCCTTCTCCGGTGTCCGGTGCCAGGCCCAGCACTCCGACCAGCGGACGGGATCATAGCCCGCGCGGATGATGCGCTCTTTCATCGTGGAACCATCCGAGCCGGTGTGCCCACACCACCCGCGCTCGTAGCAATCCTCGGCGTGGAGTTGCGCGGCGCGCGCCAGCGTGGCGTTGTAGCTCAGCGGGGCCAACCCGTGCGCCGCGCGCTCCGCATTGATCAAGTGGAAGATCTCGGTGGCGAGCGCGGCCATGTCATCGCCCGGCGGGGGGTCCGCGGGCGCTTCGGTCGGCGCGGTCGGCGTTGGCGTCGCCTCGTCCGATTCCGCGCCATCTTCTGGCGTGGGCGTTGCGGCAGCGGTCGGCGCGAGCGTGGGCGCGGACGTGGCGGTGGGAGGCGGCAACGGGGTGGGGGTAGGGGCGTGCTCGGCCGCGACGATCTCTTTCGGCGCGTCCAAGGGCAGGATCAGGGATTGGCCCACCGCCAGAAAATCGGTGTCGGTGAGGCCGTTCACGCCCTGAAGCGCGCTGATCCCCAAGCCGTAGCGCGCCGCGATCTCGCTCAGCGTCTCGCCCTCCCCCACCTCGTGGACGATCCAGAAGGGCGACGCGCCCTCCCAGCCCACCGGCGGCGGAACCGTTAAGCTTTGCCCCGCCTGCACCGTCGTCGCCGCGCCCAGATCGTTCTGGAGTTGGATGGCGGCTATCGGCACGTCGTAGGCCAGCGCCAGGCCCAGCAGCGTCTCGCCCGGCTGGACGGTGTGCTCGCGCACGACAGCCTCCGGCGGCGCCGCCTCTGGCGCAGCCGTCTCGTCGGGCGTCGAGGATGAAGCGAATGGATCAGGCGTCACCGTCGGCAGCGTAGCTTGCATCTCAGACGCAACGGTCGCAGTCGGTGTAAACGTCACCTCGCTCACCCCTTCCTCCGGCATTGCATCAGGTGCGGGCGGCGCGCACGCGGCCAATCCCCACACGAGCATCCATATCCCAAAAATTATAGACAAATTTTTCATTATTCGAAACTCCATAGTTTACCACCTTCCGGGAAGCTGCTGCACCAGCACCATTATGAAACCGGATGATTTGCAGCTTCCCGGAAGGTTCAGCTCTCAAAAAACTTTCAACGTGCAACTTGCAACGTTCAACTAATTTCCCAAGGAGAATTTATGGCCTCATCCAAACACGTCACGATCTACACGGACGGCAGTTCGCTGGGCAATCCCGGCCCCGGCGGGTACGGCGCCGTCCTGCTCTACCAGGGACATCGCAAGGAGCTTTCCGGCGGGTTCCGGCGGACGACGAACAATCGTATGGAGCTACTGGCCGCCATCGAAGGGCTGCGCGCCCTGCAAGAGCCGTGCCGGGTCACATTGTACACCGATTCCAACTATCTCGTCAATGGGATCACCAAGGGATGGGTCAAGCGGTGGCGTTCCAAGGGCTGGATGCGGAACAAGCGGGAGCGGGCGCTCAACGCGGATTTGTGGGCGGAGCTGTTGGAGCTGTGCGAGATCCACGACGTGGATTTTGTGTGGGTGAAGGCGCACGCGGGGAATGAGGAGAATGAGCGGTGCGACGCGCTGGCGAAGGAGGCGGCGCAGGCCGCTGATCTGGCGGCGGATGTGAATTACGAGCAGGAGACGATGCATCCGCGCGCGCAGGCGTGAGTTGCGCCTAGGGGATGTGACGGTAGCGCCGGCTCACGCGCCAGGGCCAGACGAGCGGCGCGAGTAGGTCGAGATCGGCGGCGCGGTCGGGATCGCGGCGGGGGCGCTGGCGCCACATCCGAGGCGCATCGCGCCAGCCCGCCAGCCGCCCGCGCAGGGCGTGGAGATCACGCCGGACGAGGAGGGCGTAGAGGACGGCGGCCAGGTCGTAGAACAGCGCGAGCGGCGCGTGATGCCACAGCTCGCGGGCGGGGTAGTTCTTGAGCAACAGCCAGACCTTGTTGCGTCCCAGGTGAAAGCTCTTGAAGGGGGAGCCTTCCTTGCCGGTGGCGGAGTGATGGTGCAGCACCCGCGCTTGGGGCGCGAAGAGGCAGCGCCAGCCCGCCGCCCGCGCGCGCCATGCCAGATCGACATCCTCCATGTAGGCGAAGAAATCCTCATCGAAGAGACCGATTTCCTCTAACATAGCGCGGCGATAGAGCGCGGCGCCCGCGCACGGGCCGAAGACCTCCTCCGGCGCATCCCCAAGCGCCGCGAGGGGCGCGCCGCCCAGGCGATCCCACGCGATACCGGCGCGATCCACGGCGATGCCCGCCGAGTTGATCATCTCCGGGCGGTGGGCGAAGAACATCGCACTGGCGCACATCCCTACCTGCGGTTCTGTCTCCATTGCGGCGACCAGGGCCGCCAACCAGCGCGGGGCGGCCTCCGTGTCGTTGTTGAGCGTGGCGATGAAGCGACTAGCCCGAGGCCCGCCGGCCGCCCGGATGCCCTGATTGGTGGCCGCCGCGAAGCCGCGATTCTCCTCGTTGACGATGACGCGCACCTCGGGGAAGTGCTCGCGCAGGTAGGCGACGGAGCCATCGGTGGAGCCGTTATCGACGAGGATGATGTCGAAGTCCTGGTAGGTCTGCGCTTGCAGCGCGTCCAAGCAACGGCCCAGCAGGCGACGACCGTTCCAGTTAGGGATGACGACGGTGGTTTCAGCCATGGGACGCCTCCAGAACCCGCGTGTAGATCTCGCGGAAGCGGCGCACGACGACGGGCCAATCGTAGCGGGCGCGCACCTTCTCCCGGCCCGCCGCTCCCATCCGGGTACGCAGCGAGGGGGATGCTAAGAGACGCAATAGGGCGCGCGCCCATGCCTCGGCATCGCCGTGCTCGGCCAGGAGGCCATCCTCATCTTCAGAGATAATTGTGGGGATGGCGCCTACCCGCGCGCCGATCACGGGCAGGCCAACGGCCCACGCCTCCAAAAAGACGATGCCAAACGATTCATAGGCGGAGGGATTAGCCAGCACATCGCACGCGGCCAGCAGCGCCGGTTTCTCCGCCTCCTCGAAGTCCGTCACCCAGGTGATGCACTCCTGATAATCCTTCGGCAACGCCGAGACCTGCGCCATAAGCTGCGGGGTGTAGTCGGTGCGCGCGCCCGCGATGAGCAATTGCGTCGCGGGGTACTGCGCCCAGACAATTCGCATCGCCTTGAACAGAATGTCGATGCGCTTGTGCTCGGCGTGGCGGCCCAAGAAGATGACCGCCGGATCATCCGGCGACCAGCCCAGGCGCTGACGCATCGCGGCGCGTTTCTCGCGCGCGCTCGCGAAGGGGGCTCTATCCACGCCGCCGCCGATGACGGCGATGCGGTCGGGATCGCCCTGGGGTGCGGCTGTTTGGCGCAGGAGATGGGCGCGCTCGAAGTCGCTCAGCGCGATGTACGCATCGGCGCGTCGAATCGCGCGGTAGATCATCGGCCGGTCGAAGCACCAGCGATCCGCCGGATGGAGCGCGCCGACGAGGATCACGGGCGCGCCGCCGCGTCGCGCGCCGCGCAGCGCGGCGTGCATGTGCAGGAGCGGAAACGCCGAGGCCACCACGACATCCGCCTCAGTAGCGGCAACAGCCCGCGCCAGGCCCGGCACAATCGGGCCGAAGTAGAGGCCGCGCAGCCAATCCTCGCCGGGAAGCCGGAGCTTGTGCGCGACGCGCGCGGCGTTCAATCGCAGGCCCGGCCATCGATTCCACACGGGGAAGCGCCGCACCCGCACGCCCGCGCGCATCTCCTCGCCGGCGGGGAGCGCGGGCTGGTCGGGGTCCCAGAAGAGCGTGTTCTGATAGGCAGTCGTGGTGTAGACCGTCACCTGATCCTCAAAATCGCGCACCAGGCGCTCGGAGACGTTCTGGAAGAGTTGTTGGACGCCGCCGATGGCGGGCGGGTAGGCGTGGAGGACATGCAGGATCTTCATCACGCTATACTTGGGGCGCGATCTCTTCTAAGAGCGCGCGGAAGCGACACAAGACTTGCTCCGGCGCGAAGTCGCGGGCGCGCTCGTGTTGGCGAGCGATGAGGCGCGCGCGCATCTGTGCATCGGTCTGGATGAGATGCACCAGTTCGGCGATCACGGGGAAGCGCTTCTCGGTCACAAGCACGCCCGCGCCGCCGAGGGTCTCCGGCGTCGCCGCCGCCGCGTAGGCGATCACCGGCGCGCCGAAGCGCATGCTCTCCACCAACGGAATGCCGAAGCCCTCGTGCTCGCTCATGTAGATGAAGGCATCGGCGCCGCGATAGTAGGCGGCCAAGGCGGCATCGGAGACGTGGTCGGTGAAGGTGACGGCCTCGTCCAATCCCAGCCAGGCGACGAAATCCCGCAGCCAGGCGACGTAGGGTTGGGTGTTCGCCGTGTTGCCCACCAGGAAAAGGCGCGCGCGCGGCTCGATCTGGCGGTAATAGAAGAGCACTTTGATCACGTCCTCGAAGCGCTTGTTGGGGGCCACGCGACCCACGCAGAGCAGGTTCACCCCGCCCCCGCTGTTCAAATGCGCCGCCACCTGGGGATCGGGCGGCGTTTGGCTCAGGGTTTCGGGGATGAGCACCGGCAGCACCTGGCTGTGTTTGTAGCCCGCCGCTTCGAGATCGCGGCGGTTGAAGTCCGAATCGGCCAGCGCAAGGATGGTTTGATCTCGCAGGCGGGGTAATTGCGCGCGTCCCTGGGCCGTGGCCTGCACCAGCGCCGGATTGACGCCGACAAAAAATCGCGGCGGGGTGATGTTGTGATAGACGAGCAGCACCGGCACATCTAACGTGCGGACGTACTCGATCAGCGCGGAGGCTTGCGAGTAGTGAACGACGAGCAGATCGCCGGGCGCGGGTCGATACCGGCGGAACGGGCGGACATCGCCCCAGGAGGTGGCCGGCGCGACGGTCTCGGCGTAGATGTCGGCACGATAGCCCCACGCGCGGAGCGACCGGCGCAGCAGGCGCGCGCCGTTGGAGATGGAGTTGCCGGGGCCGGCGTTCCCCACCATCTGATGAACGGCCTGGATGGGGTTAGCGTTCATCGGGAGCTTCTCCTTGTTGACGCTCCAACCGCTCGACGCGCTCGCGCAATTGTGCGATCTCGCGACGTAACGCGGCCTGGTCGGAATGACATTCCGACCTACGTCCACGGATGATGCGCAGAAGCGCGGCGTTGAAGCGCATCTGCTGCGCCGCCAACTGATTGACGTAGTAGACGATCAACTCGTGCAGCGCGCGTTTGAGGCGGCCCAGCAGGGGCAGCTTGCTCCCCGGCGCATCGGCGCTCACCCAGGTCTGGGCGTAGGCCTCGCGGGCCTGACGCAGGTCGAAGTCCAGCGCGGTGCGGGGTTCTGTTTCCAACGGCCTAATCTCGAAGGCGGGGAAACTTTCCGGGCCGGTGAGGTCGCGCGCCCGCAGGTTGGTTTCTATCCGCGCGGCTAAGCTCGTCGCATCGATCTCTGGATCGGCGATCCGGATGATTTCCGTCGCGTCATTCATCAGCGTCATCTCCTTTGGCTCGCGTGTCGAGTCGCAGCACATCCCCGCCTTGCCAATAGAAAGCGATTATCGGAGCATCCACAGATTTCTCTGAAAGCCACTGCTCCAAATGAACGCGCGGTGGCCCATCGATCCTTGCATCTTCAAATACCAACGCATGGGCCTCGGTCTGAGAATCTAATTGGTTTTGTAATAACCAAACGGCAAAAAGCGTCCGATTTCCAAAAGCATAAGCATATTCTATCCGATAAGGGAAGTTGAAAAACAAAAATTGAACATCCTCGCCAGGTGGAGACATCTCCAAAGATGCCTGCACTTGCCCGAAGACCTCCTGAGAGATGGCGCCCGCGCGATGCCACCAGTAATTTCGATGGCTCAAGGTCATCACGTTCGCCGCCAGGATGATCACGACGCTGAGCGCCACCAGTTTTTGCTTAAGCGCGGGATACCGCTCTGCAGGAGCATCCCAAGCAAGCACCAGGACAGAAGCGATGGCCCATGCCCACCCTATGGAGGAGAAGTAAGTGGTACGCTCGGTCACGATCAAAATCACTGGGGCCAAAGCACAGACCATCCAAATACTTCCCAACCATATTGCGCGATTGCCCATTACCCGCTTCCTCGCCACCCAAACACAAAGCAAACAGGCCACCCCGAGCGCCACCATCATCGGCCACGTCCAAAGCGGAAAGCGGATCAGGAAGTGGGTGGCTACGGGGAATGCAACTATTTCCATTAACAAATAGTACCCCAAATTTTTGAGCACAGATACGATATGGAAAGAGACTTCATATCCGCCGCCCACCTGCAATCGATAAATGAGATATCCCAAGCCCCCCAAAACTGTTGGCAAGAGGGGGAGTAACTGTCGAGCGCTCAATTTATATTTCCCGCGCTGGAATAATGAAAACGTAAAGATAACATCATAGCAGGTCAGAAAGAGCGGTAATGCCAAGATCGTCTCTTTGAATCCGAGACCGATAACATAGAGCGACAGGGAACCCCACCACCAACCCCACTGTCGGCTTTCGCGAAATCTGATGTAAAGCATAAAGCTGAAGAGAGCCGCCGTAGCGG
>JBKHCQ010000203.1:0-6682 GCA_046541755.1 Anaerolineales bacterium
ACTTTTAGAAAATAGCTCACGGATCTTCACGGATCACACAGATTTTTTAGATCTTTTGGCGGAGAAGTTTCCCATCTTGATGAGCATCTTACCGCACAATATAAAAATCGAAAGATATCTGCGTTGATCCGTGTTTATCCGTGAGCTAAGAAGTGTCAGAAGTGTCAGATGAATGGATAGAAACTAAATTTCAATATCAGTAAATGAAGCGGAGTCGACTAAATTCCCCCCCGAATCCGCCCGTAGATGAAGAAGGCCAGCGCGTTGGCCGCCATCGCCAACACGAAAACCGCCTCCAAGCCGAAGAGATCGACTAAGCCGCCGCTCAAGCCGCTGAGCAAAATCACCACGCCGAAGAAGGTGTTGGCGAAACCCACATAGAGCGCCCGATCCTCCGCCGGCGAGATTTCCAGCAGGAGATTGTGGCCGGCGATGCCCTCGGCCGGCCGCACGGCGCCCACCAACACGAAGAGGGGATAGGCCAAGGTATAGGCCGGCAGCGCGCCGATGCGCCATTGTCCCCCGCGCGCTACTCCCAACAGCAGCAGCCCCAATCCCCCCGCGACGAGCCAGCCCACACACGAGGCTTGACTGACCCACCGCCGCCCCTTCGTATCGACCAGCCAGCCCCAGGGATAGTTCACCAGAAGCTGCATCGAGGTCAGCACGAGCAGAAAATCGCCCACCGCGTGCTCCGGCGCGCCCAACTCCCGCCGCACCATCACCGAGTAGAAGGGCAGCGCGCTCATGCTCAACAGCAGCAGCGACCGCGCCGCCACAAAGTTGCGATAGTCGGCGTTCTCGCGCAGGATCTGCCAGCCGCGCCGCACCTGCTCCCGCAGCGACGTGGCGGGCCGCGTCTGGCCCGGCGGCTCGGGCATCACCGCCACGGCCACCATCGCTGCGCCGCCGGCGATCATCGCCCACAGCACCAACAGCGCGTAATTCTGCGGATAGGGACGCGCTTCCAGGCCCCAGCTCACCAATCGACTGCCCAGCAGCCCCAACACGCCGCCGGTCAGCAGGCGCAGGCCGAAGAGCCGCCCGCGCCATCGCACGGGGATCGTCTTAGCGACGATCTCCAAGAAGGGGGTGCCCCCCAGGCCGCCCGAGATGCTCATCACCGTGTAGGCCGGATAGAAGACCAGCAGCAGCCACAACGGATCACGGACGAACCACATCGTCAGCGCCAAGATGACCCACGTCGCCAGACGGATGCCCATCGCTATCCGGTAGACGACGATTTTGCGAGGCTTCTGCTGTACCCAGCTTGAGAGAAAGAGCTGCGGCAGGAACCACCCGCCCGTCGAGATCGGCCCCAGCAGACCCAGCAGGATGTTGGCATCGGTGAGCGGACTGAGGAACCAGATCAACACCACGGTGGGATCGATCAGGGTGTTGGAAAAGTTGAACAACGCGCCATTCGTGACATTCAGCGCAAACGAGCGCCGGCTCTCCTGGCGCGAGACCATCACGCCCGACGAGGGCATCATCGAAGTTAACGGCGCCGTCGTCGCCGCATCTCCATTCACTTCACCCTCGACCTCCGCCGCAATCTCCCCCCGCGCCGGCTCGACAACTTGAACATTTTCTGGCATGCTCTCTCCCATTCCCATAAAAAATCGCCTACCCGGAGACTCTCCGAGCAGGCGTTGATGATACGCTAACGTAGGCTGATGCTCTTACACATCACCGCGAGCCAAGCACGTTGTGCAAGGACTCGCACGCCGGACAACCACCGCCGGGCCGGATGATCGCGAAGCCGTCTTGAGGATCGTAGCCATAGCGCACAAAATCGATATTCCACACGATGATGCAGCGCACCATCCCGGTATTGATGCTCAACTGCACCGCCTCGGCCAACCACGCGGCCTGCTGGGCGTTCGTCGTGCCTCGCGCCCATCCAAACTGATCCGAGAAGGTGGGAACGCCCTCTTGAGAGGCGTAGCCCATTTCGGTGTAGAATAACTTCCGTGTCCCTCGGAAGATATTGTAGTACAGTTCCGTCTGCGGCAGGAAGAACCATGAGTGATGCGTGTCGCCGGGGTTAGCGGGGTGCCCGGAGCGGGCCGAAGGCGACGTCGCGCCGGAGTTGTGGTGCGCCCCAATGTAATCCGTACAATTCGCCGCACCCGCGTTATACAACCCCTCCATCCACGGCTGATCATCACAGCCGTTCGCCCCACACCCGCCGAAGTAGCCGGTCGGCGCCGGCGCCGCGCTGATGACGGCTGTGCCGGGATTCGCCGCCTTGATCGCGCTGTACGCGGCGCACAAAAGCTCCGTGTACGCCTGGGGGCTGATGTGTCCAATCTGCCACTCGCGATCAATGTTCGGCTCATTCCAAACCTCGATGGCATCCGCGCCGGCGGCGGCCATCTGAGCCACCCAAGCCGAATATTTGGCATGGAAATCCGGCTCGACCACCATACTCGGCCCGCCCAACGCGCTCAACTGAATCTTAAAGCCGTTCGCGTGGGCGGTATTGACCATCGACCCTACATCAGCGCCAAAGTGCACCTGCACCTTGGTCCAATTCATCCCGGCGTAGTGCATCTTATCCGCGTAGGGCAGCCCCAAATCCCGGACGTGACCGCCCAACTCGAAGCCGCCCGCATCGGCGATAGGAGCGGGCGCGGCCGGCGGCGGCGCGGCAGCTTCTTCCTCCTCCCCGGCCTTGATGATGACGATGACCCCACCGTCCTCGATACTTTTACCATCGGCTTGGAGCCGCCAGACGCCCTTGAACGTGCCATCTTCATCCGGCGCGGTCAATTCCACCGTGATGTCCTTCTCGGCGCCGGGATCAACCTCGCCGACGGCCACCTCGGAGACGTCCGTCATCCGGTCCCCGCTCTCGAAGATCAACTTCGTGCTCTCCGGCCACGCGCGGTCGCCGCTGTTGCGCAAGCGCCACGTCTTCTGGAACGTTTCGCCCTTCTCAAAATGCGTGTTATCCGGCACGGTGACATCGGTCACGAAGGCCGCGCGCAGCGCGGTCTCTCCGGCCGCCTCTTCATCCTCTTCATCCTCTTCCTCTGCGGAGTCTGGCGCGTTGGCGCCGGCGGTCTCTTCGCCCTCTTCGCCCTCTTCGCCCTCAGCCAGCTCTTCGGTATCGGTCATCACTTCGCGCGATGCTACATCAAAGGATATCACGCCCTTGGCCATCCCGGCCACGCGCGCCTGCACCTGATAGGTGCCTGTGATCTCCGGCGCCGTCCACGAAAGCTGCGGCTGCGTCAACGGCGTCTTGGTCTCGACCGCTTCGCCCTGCGGATTGGTGATTTCCCAGACGACCTCCGGCGCTGTAAATGATGACGAGGATGAAGATGAAGAGACGGAAGACGCCGTCTGCGCTCGGTAATCGGCCACCGCCGGGATTAAATTCTCGATGTTGCCCTCGGCCTGGAGATCGCGCAACACGACGCCGCCCAGGTGATACCGGGCCGCGAGATCCAACCGCGCGCGCAGCCACTCCGGCGTTCCCAGCCACATAGAGCGCTCGCCCACGGTGATCTGGGTCGCGTTGCTCGCCGAACTCGTCTCAACACTCGCAACCTCCTCGCCCAGTTGGAAATTCAGGGTCGCGCCCGGCTCCACGCTCTCGGTGATCGTCTCCATCACCTGCAAATCCCCTAGCGGAGCCAAGACCTCGTCGAAGGTCATCACCTCTTCCCCATCCGTGCTCAGCGTCGAATAGATGGGCAGCAATTTGTAGCGATGGACCTGCGACGTCGCCCAGGACAGCATCTGCTCCACCGGGCCGCCGGGCGTGTAGCTCTGCGGATCGAGCGGCATCACCACGCGGAGTTGATCAACCGCCGCGCCCAACCTGGCCCAGTCATAGCCTCCGGTCGCCCACGCGCCATTCGCGCTCTGCTGGGGCGCATCGACCACCACGGCCAGCCACAGATTCTCCGCGTGAAGGGCCGCGCCTAGCTCGGTGATGAAGTGGGCATAAGCCTCGCGATCCTCTTCTGGTACATCTTGATAATCAATCACCACGCCGGGATACCCGCCGCTCTGAGCCAAGCCCACCAAATTCTCCACGTGCGCCTGGCGATCCGCTTCCATATTGATCATATCGCTGACGAGCGCCCAGTTGGCCTGACGTCCCGGCGCCCAGTTGCGCACTACCGGCGCGAGCGCCACATCGCCGCCCGATCCGGCCATCGGCAATTTCGTCGCGTCGCCGGTCAAGCCGCCCACCGTCCCGATCAACATACCGGGGACGTCGGCCTCCGTCAGCACCTGGGCCGCCTCGCCCAGCGGGAATTGCTCCACGACCGCCGCGACGTGTTGCTGCACATTGCCGCTCTGCATCACCATCACGGACGAAGGGATCGCCGCCGCCTCAGAAACCAGCGCCTCCTGGTCCCGATCCAAGCGCGTGGGCAGCCACTGCCATCCTTCGCCATTCCACGTGTAGAGGTCTAACGTCTCCCACGGCTCTGATTCATTAGGGATCACCACATCTAACTTGGCGGGGCCGGGTTCTTTGCTCCGGGTCTCGATGATATAGTAAGGACTCTTCGGCTCCAGATGCGCCGGCACTGCGGCGGCCGCCGCGCGCACATCCTCCGACACCCCTTCCCCATCGCCCACAAACTCAACTTGGGGAATCGAGGCGAGCTTGAGTTGCAGCTTCTGCTCCGCGTCATTCATCAGATGCACAGTCAAGCCATCGGGATGGGTGAGCGAGGGATTCTCGGCGCTGAGCGCCTCGTATCCGCCCCCGACCATAATCCGCTGCGCCAGCGAGATCGGGGGCAGGAAGAGAAACATAATCAACAAGAGGCCCACGACAGCTCCGGCGATCCATCCGCGCCCCTTCAAGAGCGCGCCGACGCCGCTCAACGCCGCGCCGACCCGATTCATTCCGGAGGGCTTATCGCCTTCCATCTCGGCAATACTCACAAATCGCGAGTCTGCGGCCGCGGATACGGAGCCATCTACTGAGGCATCCGCATCCGCCGCGGCCTCATCGGCGGGGACGTCCGCCTCCGCCTCAACCGCCGACATCGCGAAATCAGCCGCTGGCGCATCTTCAGGTTCCAACGTCGGTTCTGGCGCCAGGTCCGCGCCATCTAAATCCAGCTCCGGCTGGGAATCCAGTTCCGGTTGCGAATCCAGCATTTCTGTTGGTTGATATTCATCACTCATAGTTTTTAGCTACCTCCTAAGTGTGGATGAGTCATCCCCAAAAAGTTCCATGTCCAGCACATTCCTACTCGTTATACGAGAATTTGACTGGTTAGGCCCTAAAGCGACAGGCCCCGTCCTAGTTGGGACGGGGTCGACTACGGAAGATTTTATCACAGAGAATGGGAAAGACAAGGTTTATTGGATTGTTATTTAGCCACATACAGGCTCCATGATACCCAAACTTATCCAAATTGACAAGCTGTCCAACCTCCAACTTCCAACATGCAGCCTCCAATCTCCAACTTCCAATCTTATTTTGACTTTTCCCCAAACCCATAGCATAATGAAAATAATAGACGCCCCGACTGAGGTCGGGAGGTTGGGAAAAACGGCATCACAACCCAATATGACATCCTCAATTTTTAACGGATCACGTAAGACATACCCGATGAATGGAAAGTGGGTATATCTGACAGGAGGGAGACTGTGCCCGAAATCGCTTTACAAACATACGAAGAAGAAGTAGATCAACTCATCGAAGGTTCTAGATACATCGAGGCCATAGCCCACATCCGACATATCCTCAAACAACAACCCAGTTACTACGGCATTTACTACCTCATCGGCAAGATGATGCTGGATAATCGCATGCCCGAACTGGCCATCGAGATGTTTCGCCGCGTCCTAGCGGCCGATCCAGAGCATACCATGGCCCGTATCGGTCTGGGGCTGGCGCACGATCAACTCGATCATCTCGACGCGGCCATCTGGAATCTGGAACGTGCCTACGAGTTGAACCCCGGCAACACCGATCTGGCCGACGAATTGGCCCGCCTCTACGGACAGCGCGATGGCCTGCGCCCCGATCATATTCCGCTCAACCGGGCCGCCTTAGCGCGCCTGTATATGCGGGGGAACCTTACCAGTCGGGCCGTGGAAGAACTGCGCAGCCTGCTGGAAGAAGAATCCGAGCGGGCAGATCTCCAACTGGCGCTGGCCGAGGCGTACTACAAAGATAACCAAATCGTCCAGGCCGCCGATACATGCCAACGGATTTTGGATTATCTCCCCTACTGCCTCAAGGCGAATCTGTTGCTGGGCACCCTGTGGGTGAACAGCGGCCAGGAAGAAGGGCAACTCTACCTCGATACCGCCCAGGAAATCGATCTACAAAATCACATCGCGAAGGAAATGTTCGGCGCCGACAGCCTGTTAGAGCCGCGCGAGGTCATCTTAGAGCGGTTGACCTATGATCCAGAGGCGTTGGACGTCGATCAGAGCGCCCAATGGTTCCAGAAGCTCAAAGGCGCCTCCGTCAGCATCGGCATCTCCGAAACGACGCCTCAAATGACCGACGATGAAATCCGCCTGGTCGATGTGACCGCTGAGCTTGAATCTCAAATCGAAATGCCCGATTGGCTCAGCGAACTGGGGTCTTTGGGTGAGGGAGAAGAGGAAGAGGACTGGTTGAGCGGCTTCGGAGAACAAGAGGCCCTCGAACCGATCGCAGAAACGGTCGAAGAAGAAGAAGAAGAAG
>JBKHCQ010000204.1:0-6681 GCA_046541755.1 Anaerolineales bacterium
GGGGCGAACTTTGATTTTCTTTTACGGACAACTACAGACGACAGACTCATGCTACCTTAACTCAGCCTCATGTCCAATTTATCCCATTGGCTCATACAAGAACCTAAAACATTACACTCTGGACAATAAAGTTAAACGGTGTATTCTTAAATCAACACCTGATATTACTTCTACCCAGCGAAAACACAAATGATAACGAGGTGACACCTATGACGATTCGCATCATCACCGATAGCACCTGCGATTTACCCGCCTCCCTGGTCGCGGCGCACGATATCACCGTTGTTCCTTGCTACATCAACATGGCGGGGCAGAGCTATCTCGACGGCGTCGAGCTAACGCGCGAGGATTTTTACGCGCGCCTCCCGACCTGCGACCCACCCCCGACGACCTCGGCGCCGGGCATCGGCAATTTCATTGCGGCTTACACGCAGGCGGTCGCCGCCGGCGCGGAGGCGATTCTCTCCATTCACATCTCCGCGCAATTGAGCAACGTCGTGAACGTAGCGCGGATCGCGGCGGAGGAGTTCAAGGCCGCGCCTGTGACCGTCATCGACGCGGGGCAACTCACCATCGGCACGGGCCTGCTGGCGCTGACCGCCGCCAAAGCCGCCCGCGATGGGCGCCCGATGGCCGACATCTTAGCGCGCATCGCGGAAAAAGCGCCGCGCGTCCACACCCACGCCGCCGTGGATACGCTGACCTATCTACAACGCAGCGGACGTCTGTCGCGCTTTCAATCGCTGATGGGGGCCGTATTGCGGATCAAGCCGCTGCTTTCGATGAACGACGATCACATCGAGATGGGGCGCAAGCGCACGACCGCCCGCGCGATGGCTTGGCTGCGCGAGCGCGCCGAGGCGCTCCATCCCCTGGAGCAACTGGTCATCCTCCACACGGACGCGGCGGAGCGCGCGGCCGCGTTCCAGGAGCAGATCGCGCACCTCGCGCCGCCGGAGCGCGTCGCGCGCACCGTCGGCGTGACCCCCGTCTTGGGCGCGCACCTGGGGCCGGGCGTTATTGGATTCACCGCCGTGCAGGCGCTCACGCCCCAATCCCTTATTGACTGACCAGCAACCAGCAACCAGCATTTAAGGAGACAGATCATGACCTTTTTAGAGATTTACGCCATCGCGGGCGCCGTCATTTTGGCGTGTATGACGATTCTATGGCTCGTCAGCCTGCGATTAAAAAACGCGAGCATCGTCGATATTTTTTGGGGGACCGGCTTCGTGATCGCTACCTGGGTCTACTTCGCGCTGACGCCGGGCGGCGCTCCGGCGCGGAAGTGGCTCATCAGCATCTTAGTCACGCTCTGGGGGCTGCGGCTCTCCGGCTACATCCTCTGGCGGAATTGGGGCGAGCCGGAGGATTTCCGCTATCAGCAGTGGCGCGAAGAAGAGGGCGCGCGCTGGTGGTGGTACAGCTTCTTCAAGGTCTTCCTGCTACAAGGCCTGCTGATGTGGATCATCTCTATTCCGCTGTTAGGCGCGCAGATCAGCCCCACGCCCGCCCCATTGACGGCGTTGGACATCGCGGCGGCCATCGTCTGGGGCGTCGGCTTTTTCTTCGAAGCGATGGGCGACTTCCAGATGGCGCGCTTCAAAGCTAACCCGGCGAACAAGGGGAAAGTTCTGAACACCGGCGTGTGGCGCTACACGCGGCATCCCAACTACTTTGGCGATGCGACCCAGTGGTGGGCCTACTATCTCTTCGCCGCCATCGCCGGCCACGCTTGGACGATCTACAGCCCCATCATGATGACGGGCCTGCTCCTGCGCGTCTCCGGCGTCACGCTGCTGGAAAAATCGCTCAAGGAGCGCAAGCCCGCCTATCAGGAGTACATCGACCGGACAAGCGCGTTCATCCCCTGGATCCCCAAAGAGTCAGCAGATAAAACAGAATCAGCAGATTAAGCAGATGGGAGCAGATAACCACTTTTACTCTGGAGGTTCACTCAAATGACACAATCCAACACTCGGACGAACACGCGAAAGATGGAACCCAGCCTGATCGTCACCGGGTTGATCTGGTGGGCGGGCGGCTCGACGCCATCGAGCTGTTGCCGGATCAAGGCGCCTCGTGGTACTACTGGAAGCTCCCCCATCCCACGCTGTGGTCGCGACTGACGGCATAGGGGTTCTACGTCGTCAATCGTCTGGGACCGGCGCAAGCATCGGAAGGCTCGACGGCATAGAGACGCCCTCACTCACAAACAAGGAGGATTGCTCAGATGAAAAATAACAGAACCGGCACGGTCTTTGCCCTCCCGCTCCCTGCCGAGGAGTGGATGTGCGGTCGAGTGATGCTCGACGTATATCACCAATGTGTTCGCCCCAATTTGATCGCGGGTGATTCGCCGCTCAGGTCATTTCCGCGTGCTCTCCTGGTGGAGGTCTACCGGCCCGTCTTCCCAACGTCGGATATACCTGCTCCCCCGGTCTTAGCCAAGCGCCTCATTCCGGGGATTTTTGTTTCAGAGGGCTGTCTGGAGCAGAATGTGTGGAAAGTCATCGGCCATCACGACGTAGCGCCGGACGAGGTAGAATTCCCGGAGGCCCTGATCTCCAAAGGCCCGCGTACCCACGTTGTCCGAGGAGAAATCGAGTTACCCATCGATCTGAGTTTCAAGGATGTGCGCGCCATCAACGCCTACAAAACTGAGTACCCTTGTGGGATTTTAGGAGAGATCGCCCTCTACCAGCTAGGACGGGCCGATGAACTCGACAAGCCAGAGGTAGCCGTTAAACTGCGCGATCTCGCGCGCTCGGATCTGCGCTTTTCAGAGCACCGAGATCGAATCTACGATCTACTGGGCGAAGACAAGGATGAGCCGTACTACCAGACGGCAAAGCGCCTGGGCCACGATCTGAGCCGATTCTACGGTTGAGGAAGTTATCAGGGAGTCATCGCGCTATCATTCAACCATCACATAAGCGGTGACCACCTACACCTTCAATTATGACCATGCACTTCCAATACATCCCCTATCTCTGGATACTGTTCATCGCCGCGCTGATCACAGCCGCGTTGGGCATCTACGCCTGGCAGCGACGCGGCGTGCCCGGCGCGCTGCCCTTCACGCTGTTGATGTCGGCCGCCACGGTGTGGGTCATCGCGAACGGGTTGGAGAAAGCGGGCGTCGATCTGCCGACCAAGCTCTTCTGGGCAAACGTGCAATATATGGTGTACGGGCCGATCTCCGTCCTATGGCTTATCCTCGTGCTGGATTACACTGGCCAGCGCGAGCGGCTGACGCCGCGCAACCTGGCGTTACTGTTTGCCATCCCCATGCTGACGGCGGTCGTTGCATGGACAAATAACGCGCACGAACTGTTGCGCCGCGATGTGTATCTGGATACCGCCGGGCCATTCTCCGTGGTCGCCAAGACCTACGGACCGTGGTTCTGGATCTTCCTGGCGCATTCGTATGTCACGTTAATGTTGACGCTGGGAATTTTCATCCGCGCGTGGCAACAGACGCCGTCCCTCTATCGCGGGCAGGTGTTAATCCTGATGGCCGGATTGCTCCTCCCTGTGATCTGGAATATCCTCTACATCTTTGGCCTCAGCCCCTTCCCGCGCCACGATATCGCGCCGGCAATCTTTGCGCTATCGGGCCTCCTCGTAGCCTGGGGACTGTTTCGCTATCGGCTTTTCAATGTGACGCCGGTCGCCCGCGCCACCGTGATCGAATTGATGGAGGAAGGCGTCATTGTGTTGGATGCACAGGGACAGATTGTGGATATAAACCCGGCCGCGCAGCAGGTGCTCGGCGTTTCGATGGCGCAGGTCGGGGGACAGCACGCGGTGGAGACCTTCGGCGCGTGGACCGCGCTCGCCACGCTCTGCGCCGCGTCACAAGAACACTGCCTGGAATCCGAGCGGGATGGCCGGCATTACGAGCTACACGCATCCCCCCTCGGGCCGCAGCGCCCGGCGTTGGGACGCCTGATCCTGCTGCGCGACATCACCGAGCGCCAGCACGCCCAGGCCCAATCGCTGCAACGCCAGCGCGCGCACGCCGTCTCTGAGGAGCGCGCGCGGCTGGCGCGCGAGATGCACGACAGCCTGGCCCAAGTCCTCGGCTACATCAACGTGCAAGTCCAGGCTATCCAGGCGTTATTGGCGACGCAGAAGACGGACATCGCCCACGCGCGGCTGGCGCGGCTGATCCAGGTGGTGCAGGATGCGCAGACCGATGTGCGCGAGTACATTATGAATGTCACCACAACCTCACTGGACAACCGCGACTTCGAGACCGTGCTGGCGGATTACCTCCAACACTACGGCGAGACCTACGATCTGGCGATTGAGTTCGAGGTAACCGCAGGCGAGGCAGGTGAGGAAACAGCCCCCATCGCGCCGGAAGTGGCGGTGCAACTGATGCGCATCGTCCAAGAGGCGCTCGCCAACATCAGGAAACACGCGGCGGCGGAACACGTGACCGTCTCGCTCACTCACCACGCGCGTCAAACGAAGATCACCCTCGTGGACGATGGCCGGGGCTTCAATCCCACCGCCTGGTCGGCCAATGGGGGGCGCGATGCCGCCGGGCGCGTCCACTTTGGCCTCCGCGTGATGCGTGAACGCGCGCAGGCCGTCGGCGGCAGCTTGACCATCGAGGCTGCGCCGGGACAAGGCACGCGGGTTGAGATCACCATGCCTCCTTCCACGTAGGGTGGGGGCAGTGACTTGGAGGATAAAACAATGAAAGTCTTATTGGTTGATGACTCTGCGCTGTTTTTAGAAGGTCTGGAAAGCTTGTTGAGCGCGCGCGCCATCGAGGTCATCGGCACGGCGAATGACGGGCTGGAAGCGCTGGAACGCGCTCGCACCCTGCGCCCCGACGTGATCCTGATGGACATCGACATGCCGCGCGGCAACGGCCTGACCGCCACCCGCTTAATCAAAGCCGAGATGCCGGAGATCGACATTGTGATGCTCACCGTCTCCGACGAAAACGCGGATCTGTTCGAGGCGATCAAGAGCGGAGCCGCCGGCTATCTGCTTAAGGACCTCAACGCCCAGGAGTTATTTACGCAGCTTGAGAGGTTAGCGCGCGGAGAGCCGCCCTTCTCTCCTGGGCTGGCGGCCAAAATCCTCGCGGCGTTCGCGCGCCAGTCCCGCGCGAGCGCCACATCCCCCGAAGCCGAAGCGCTCACCGTCCTGACGGCCCGCCAGCGCGGGGTGCTGGCCCTCATTACAGAGGGATTGACCTATCAAGAGATTGGTGACGCGCTCCACATCAGCGAGCGCACGGTCAAATACCACCTCCAACAAATTATGGAGCGCTTACACTTGCAGAATCGCGCGCAGGTCATCGCCTTCGCCGCGCGCGCAGGCTCCAGACTTCCGAAGTCTTGAAGACTTCGGAAGTCTGATCTGCCCCTGTCCAAAAGTGCAGTCCCGTACTCAAGGGACTGCACTTTTTACATGCCTCAGACTATCCCTTCAGACGTTGCAAGCAGAGAATTATAAGGCTATAGTAAAGGTACGTTGCGATCCAGACTTCTGAAATCTGTGACACCTTGAAACAGGATGCAAAAATGAAAAAATCGCCCTCCATTGTCACCTGCGGCGACTCCCTGATAATCGAAGGTCTCACCGCCCAACTGAGGGCCAAGCTGGACATCGACGTCATTCAGATTAAGCGACCGCTCTCCGCCGCCACGAAGACCCTGGAGGAATGTGCGCCGGCCGTAGTTATCTTCGATTTCCAGCCCACGCCCGGCGCGCCGTTCGATGTCTGCGACCTCAAGTTCTTAGAGGCGCATCCCGGCGTGCTGCTCATCGGGGTCAACGCCGGGACAAGCATGATATTGACGATGTGCAATCAAGCGCACGTCATCCATAAGACGCGGGATCTTTTGAGCTTCATTCATAAAAAGATTACCGACACACCTGATCTATTCTGAAGCACCCATTTTATTCCCCACAGGAGGCAACTATGTCTGACAGAACCTTGCATTTACGCGCATTATCTTCCGTTATCATGGCCCTGCTGCTCTTGGTCTCGACCTCAGCAGGCGCCGCCCCCCTGGCCGATCCCTACGACCCCAATGAACTAAGCTACGGCCTCTATTGGTTCGGCAAGGACGGCGCCAACCAGAAATTTGCCCCCGGCGATCCCAACCCCTACTTCGACCCCACTAAACCGACCCTCATCTTCGCGCACGGCTGGCAGCCCTTTATCTCCGACACTCTGCCCACCTTTGACTTTGACGACACCGACACCGCCGCCGGCTGGATCGACGAGGGTTGGAACGTGGGCATCTTCGTCTGGAATCAGTTCTCCGACGAACGGGAGGGCGTGGAAATCGGGCAGTGGCTGGGGGATGGCCCACCGCCCCAGGGCGTTCTCGATGCCGAGGCCAAAATCTGGACCGCCGATGGCCCCAAGGGGATGCGTTGGTATGATTGGGATGCTGTACCCCTTGTTGGCGGGTATAGGGAAGCCCCCGCCGGCACACCAAGCGCGGGCGAACTCTTCTACGAGACCTACATCGACGCGCTGCCGGAGACCTACACTCAGACCATCCGCATCGCCGGGCACTCGCTGGGCAACCAGATGGCCGTGCGGTTGACCCACCTCGTGGATGCGGGCATTGAAAACGATGGCGTGCCCGAAGCGCTGCGCCCCACGCGCGTGGCGCTCCTCGACCCCTACTGGTCGCCGGA
>JBKHCQ010000205.1:0-6676 GCA_046541755.1 Anaerolineales bacterium
CTACTCCAACACCTCAATCTCCCCCAGCGTGATGCCATCCGCGCCCGCCGGCGTGACCAGGCGCGGGCCATCGACCTCGTACATCCCCACGCGGACGCGATAGCGCCCCGGCGGCGTCCCCTCCAGGAGATGCAGACGCCTTTCCTCTAACACAATCTCGCCGATAGCCCAACCCGTCGTCGGGCGTGTCCAGCCAACCGGCTCGCCGTCGTTCTGCGCGATGATCTGCCCAGCATCATCCAGCACGTGCACAAAAACGTGATACGAGACGGTCATCTCCGCGCGGCTCTCCCAGGCCAGATGGACCGTCACCCGCCCCCCCGGCACCACCTGCCCCCCCGGCACCCCCTCCTCCGGCTCGATGCGATAGCCGACCAGGCGCACGCTCTCTCCCAGCGACACGTCCGGCCCTGGGGAGATGAAATCATCGGGCACCGTCCACCGGCGCTCCGGCGCGACCACCGTCAGCGGCGCGAAGGCCAGATTGGGGCAGCTGGGCAAGCTCACCGCCAGGCGATAATCGCCGCTGTGCAGCGATCCCGGCAACCGCACCGAGGTCTTCCCCACCCAGCGCTCGCCCACGCGCCATTTTTCGACCGGCAACTCGGCGCTCCACTTCATTTCGTACCTGGCTCTGGCTACGAACAGGTCTGATTGGTTTAGCGTCAGCGTCATCGACAGCGCTTCTCCTTGATCTGCCGGGAGCGCGGCCCGCGCCTCCCACACCGCGCGCAGCACCACCAGATCCCCCGGCGCGGCCTGCATCCGATCCGCCGTGAACGACCACAGGCGCAGAGGTTCGCAGGCCTGAGGCGTCGCCTCGGCGGGGACGTCCAACGCGGCCAGGCTTGGCGGGCGCTGCGGGCGCATCACCGTGATCGCGCCCAAGGCCAAGTCCGGCCCCTGGGGATGCCCCGCCGCGTCCTTCACGGAGGCCGGCGTCAGCGTTTCGCGATCAAAGAGCGAGAGGCGCACCTCGTAGACGCCGGGCGGCAGCCCCGCCGGCAAATCTAAGACGTAGTCCATTCGCGCGTAACGATCGCGCGGCCACTCGGCCAAAGGGGGCGGCTCCCGGCCCCAGCGCACGGGACGCACGCCCACCGCCCACGAAAAACCTTCCGGGCCGACCAAGCGCACGCCCACGCGCCACTCCCGCGCCGCCGGGTTAATCGCGCGCCAATAGAGCGTCAGGGTCGGCGCGGCATCGCCCGCAACAGCGACGGGCAGCGGCTCGATGCCCAGCAAGACAGCCTGCTCGCCGAAGCGCACATCGCGGGGCGGCGCGACGCCGCGCAGGCTGCCATCCGCCTGCCAGCGCGTGGATCGCCACAGCACGGGGTAGCGATCCGCGACGAGGAATTTGAGGCCCATCAAAGCCAGGGCAAGGAGGGCTAAATGAATCGCCCAACGAGCCGGAGACTTCTGGAGATCGGACGTCGCTGCGCTTTCCTCGCGCCGCGCGGGTGAGCGCCCCAGCGCCACGCCCAAACTTGCCAAGGCCAGCGCGGAGAGCGCGTCGGCCGCGATGCGCCAGGGCGTCTCGCCGAAGGCGACCCTCACGGTGTGCGCGCCCGCCGGCACGTCGAACGCGAGCCAGCCCGTCGCCGGATCCGGCCCCGCTTCGACTCGCGCGCCGTCGATTTCGACGCGCCAGCCGGGGTAGTAGTGCACAAACCAGCGGGCGCGGAACGCTTCGGGCGTCGTGATCGTCACTTCGCCCGACATCAGCCTGTAAGAAGCCGCCAGGATCTGCGCGCCCGCCGGCAGCGACGCCGCATCCAGCCGGGCGGGCGTTTCCCTCGCGCGCAACGCGACGGGGGCCGGATGTTCCCAATCGGGCAAGGATTGCATCCAGCGCGGAGCTAACTCATTGCCCGCCGTCGTGCCCACGGTGTCCGTGGCGCGCTCCCACTGGATCATCCCGGCCACGTCGGCAGGCGCGGGAAGCCGGCCCAGCGGCGGATAGAGCCATCCCCAGTGAGCCACGACCAACGCCACGATCACGGCCAAGGTCGCCCAACGTCCCCGTAGGTTGGAATGGTATTCCGACCTACACAACGCCCGCAATCCGCCGCCGATCAACAGCACGAGCGCGAGCGTCGCCGGGGCCAAAAATCGCCAGGGGAATTGGAAGGCGGCCAGGATCGGCAGCGCATCCCACAGGGGACGGGAGAGCGCAGTGCTGAGCCAGAGGTAACCCAGGGCGCTCGCGCCCAGCGCCATCAGCCGGATGCGGCCTCGCCGGGGATGCAGCGGCCACGCGGCCCATCCCAACAGCGCGGCGACGACAAAGAGGCCGCCGACGCCGCGCGCGGGCCAGTCGTTGATCAGCCGGGGATCGGCCACGCGAGGCAGGGCCAACAGGTGCGAGAGGGGCAAAAAATTCTCGCGATAATCGAAGACCCACGAGCCGGTCGCGCGCCCCAACTGCACATAGTCGCGCTCGATCAGGCCGGGCAGCCAGGCGAACGCGCCGAGCGCCAGCCCCAGCCCCAAGAGCAATCCGGCGCGGCCCAGCGCCCGCCACCATCCCGCGCGATCTCGAGCCTCTCCCAGCGCTTCCGCGCCGGCCCACACGACGAAGAGTGGCGCGAAGAGGTAGAGGGAGACGGGATGGGTCATCGCCAGCGCGGCCAGCGCGCCCGCCCCGACGATCAAGCCCTTGCACGATTTGTCCTCAACCCACCGAGTCACGCCCCAGAGCACCAGCGGCGGGAAGATCCAGGCGACGGTTTCGGCCAGGCTACCGCGAAAGTAGACCACGTAGAGGTGATAGGGCGCGAAGAGGAAGAGTGCCGCCGCGCCCCACCCGCCAAGATCGCCGGGCGAACCTTCGCCCCAGAGCGCCCGCGCCAGGAGGAAAACGGCCCACGCGGAGCCAATCAGCCCCAGCAGATAGGTGGCGTTCAGCGCGGTCGTCCAGTTCAGCCCGACGAGATGCCCGACCGCCGCGATCTGCGCCGAAAGTTGGCCCTGGAAGACGAAGAGGGGGTAGCCGAAGCCGCGCGCCATATCCGGCGCCCAGCGCGACCAGAGCCAGCCGTGGCGCAGTAGGCGTTCGGCCTGGACGGCGCGCCACAGGTGAAACGAGGTATCGTAGCCGCCGGTGACGTGTGTCGCGGAGAGGAGCGGCGCGCCGGCGATGAGGCCCAGCAGCGTCAGCGCGATCCACGGCCCCAGCGAGTTAAAGTTAATCCGCGATTTCAAAGGTCGCCAGGACAACGCCATCCTCCTCATCCCGCGTGATGAGGCGGGGCTGCCCCTCCGCTTCCGGCAGATACCAGCCCGCGTGCAGCGTGTACGCGCCGGGCGCCATCTCGCGAGGCAGCGCGATGCGCCGCTCCTCCACCACCACCTCGCCCGGCGCCCATCCCGGCGTGGGCCGCGTCCACCCCGCCGGGATGCCATCGTGCTGGGCGACCATCCGGCCCGCTTCATCGCGCAGATGCAGGAAGACGTGGTACGACTCCTCCATCTCATCCAACGCCTGCCACGCCAAGGTCGCCTGGACGGACGCTCCCGGCGCGATCTCTGTCTCGGCGGGCGTGATTTTGTAGCCGGCAAGCGCAACCTTCTCCGCGAAGACGGCGTCGGCGGGATGCAGGCCATCCGGCGCAGTCCACGACCGCTCCGGCGCGATCACCGATAAGGACGCCTCGGCCAAGGACGCGTCGCACCCCGGCCCCGACACGGTCAGCGTGTAGGTCTGATCCGACAGGCCGCCGGGCAAGCGCACCACATGGCGGCCTATCCAGCGCTCGCCTTCGCGCCACGCCGAAACCGGCCACCATGCCGTCGCGGGCGGCAAATCCCATTCCCGGGCCACGACGCCCGAAGTATCTCGCAAGGTCAGTCGCGCCGTGTCCCACGCCTCACCATTCGTCTCACCCAATCGCTCCCAGACCCAGCGCACGGCCACCAGATCACCGGGCGCGGCCTGCTCGCGGTCGATCTCCATCGACCAGAGGCCCAGCGCGCCGCACGCTTGCAGCGTCGCCTCCGCGGGGACGCCCAGATCGGCCAAACTGGGCGCTTGCGTGGGCCGCGTGACCTGCACTGTGCCCAGCGTCAGATCGTGGCCCTGGGAGTTGCCCTCCGCCCCCAAGACCGAGGCGGGCGTCAGCGTATCTTTATCGAAGAGGGCCGTCACCACGCGATAGTTGCCCGGCGGCGCGCCCGGCAACGGCGTGATGATGTGCGGATCGTAGGCGTAGTCGCCCGGCAGCCACATCGTCGTGGGCGGCGCCGGCTCATAGCCGCGCGGGCGGAACGATCCACGGCTGCTCCACGCGCGATCTTGGTCATCCATCAGCAACACCATCGAGCGGTACTCCCGCGACGGGATGCCGCGCGCCGCCCACAACAGATCGACCTGCATCTCAGCGTCGCCCGGCAGCGTCGTCTCGGGGACCTCGAAGCCCAGCAGGATCATCTCGCCCTCGAAGGGCTGATGCAGCGGCGTCGCGACCTCCGGCAGGCCGGGTGTAGCAAGGCGCGCGCGTCGGACGGGCGAGTCCACGCGCGGCACGATAATCAGCCGAATGCAGAGCAAAATCAGGGCGAGGAGGGTTAAGAGCTGGAGGTTGGAGGTTGGAGGTTGGATGCTGGTTGCTGGTTGGTGGTTGCTAATGATATGCGGCTGCCGCAACACGCCGACCACCAGGAGCAGGGCCAGCGCGCCTAAGATCGAGACGATGGTCACGGTAAGGCGCAGGGGCGTCGCGCCGAACCGGACGACGACGCGGTGTTCGCCCTCCGGTACGGTGAAGCGCAGCAGGCCGGTCTCCGGCTCTGGGCGAATCTCAGCGGGCGCGCCGTCGATGGTCACGCGCCAGCCGGGGTAGTAGAAGCCCAGCCAACGCGCCTCGAAGGGCTGCGGCGTGACCAAGGCCAGTTCGGCGCGCAGGGGACGATAGGTCGCACTGAGGATCTCCGCGCCGTGGGGCAATGACGCCGGATCGAGGCGCTCTGGGAGTTCGCTCTGGACGAAGGCCGCCGCCAAGCGATCATCGGTGGGATAGTCCTCCACCCAGACGGGGAAGTAGCTGCCCTCCGGATCGACGCCCATCCAGCCCGCGCGCTCGAAGGCATAGACGTCGGTCATCTCGGGGAACGCATCCATCTCGCACATCCCCTTGGGCGGGAAGGTGAAGGACCAGGTGGAGATGACGAGGAGGGTGAGGAGGATGAGGAAGGCGTAGTGTGTAATGCGGGAAAGGTGGTGTGTGTTGTGTGTTGCGTAAAACGTCTTGCGCAAAGCAGAGAATAGGGCGCGGGATAGCGGGCGAAGCGACTGGACGGCCAAACCGGCAAGGAGGGAGGCCGGGAGGAGGGCGCGGCCAATCAAGCGCCAAGGGAATTGAACGAAGGGCAGCAAGGGCACAGCCTCCCAGATCCGCACGGAGGCCTCGGTGCTCATCCATAGGTAGCCCACGGTCATCGCGGCGAAGTAGGCGGTTAAGGCGCGACGTTCATCATCGGCGGCGCGCCACAGCCCCACGACGGCGCCTACGAGCGCGAGGGCGAAACGCAGCGCGCCCAACGGCACGCGCATCGGCAGATTGAGGAAGTCGGGATCGTAGGGCGCGGGCAGCGAGAGGATCATCTCCCGCCAGGTAGCGAAGTTGTAGTGAAAGTCGTTGTTCCGCGTGGTGCGCGAGAGATGTAACTGAACCGTATCCTGCTCCAGCAATGCCGGCCCCCAGAACCAGGCGGTCAAAGCGACGGCCAACGCCGCCGCGCCAAAGGCCCACGGCCAGGCGCTTTTTTCGCGCCCGCGCTTAAACTGGAACCAGGCTAAGAGCACCACGTAGCCGCCCAAAAAGGGCGCGAAGAGCAGCGAGGAGATGTTGTGACTGAGGAAGAGCGTCACTAACAGCCCTATCGAGGCCAAGAACGGCCCGCGTCCCCCTGTCACAATCAACCGGCGGAAGGCGATCATCAGCCAGGGGAGCAGGGCCAGCGCGACCGACTCCGGCAGGTTGCCGCGTCGCAGCGCGTCCATCAGGAGATACGGGCCTAAGCCATAAGCCGCCGCCGAAATCCACGCCGCGCGCGGATCGCCCCACAGATCGCGCGCCAAGATGTAGGCCCCCCATCCCGCCGCGAGGAAGCTGAGCGCGTAGAACAGCCCCAACACCAGCGGCAACGGCATCCCCAAAAGATAAAGCAACGCTCCCGCCAAGTACGGCGCCGGCTCCCGGAAGTTGAAGAAGGGATAGCCGTAGCCCAGCGCCAGATTCGGCACCCAGCGGGAGAAGCGCCAACCGTGGCGAAAGGCCGAAGTTATGGCCGTGATCCGATAATAATGTAGGTCATTATCGTGCGAACAGGGCAACTGCGCCCGGTACCCTCCCCACATCAGCGCGGGGATGAGCAACAGGATCAGCGCCAGCAGCCCATAGATTTTCCCTTGATTGTGTTTTAGCCAATTCATCAAGGGAATTATATCATAAATCCTAGCTATCGGACACTTTTCACAAGACCACTCTTATCAGCAGGTAGGGCAGATGTAAGTAGATTAGGTTTCGGTTCAGATCTAAAGTCTCACATCTAAAGTCTCACAAAGAAAATACAAAGAGGTGCAGAGGAAGATCTTCCTCTGCACCTCTTAAGAAAATCGCCGGTAACTCTGTATCAATTAGACTATCTGATTATCCATCTGCTCCATCTGCTT
>JBKHCQ010000206.1:0-6665 GCA_046541755.1 Anaerolineales bacterium
GCGCGTCGATAATTCACCACCAGGTCGTTTGTTCATTTTTTCCTCCATTTTTCCTCTATTTTTCCTTCTGTGAATGCGATGATGGTTAATAGCAATGTCTCTCAATTAGGTACGAATGTCATCAGGTTGAGTTGCTGTTGGATCAAAGTATAGCGAAGGGGAGGGGGAAGTCAAAAGTTGAGAGCATCACTTATTTGTCTGAAGTTTCTTCAGGCTATTGAGAAGTCTCTTCTGGCTCGATTTGGGCAGTTACCCATGTCAATACTCTGGCCGCCAGTTCCAGTGCTCTTTCATATTCCTCGTTGCTGACCGGATAATAATCGCCTGGATAGCGCATTTGCACGGCATAATCCGATAACTCTACGACCTCACGAATGGGAGGCGGCACCTCTTGGTGGGTTTCCAGACGGGTGAGCAGCAGCGTGAAGGCATGAGTGCGTGGATACTCGCCACTGAGATGGATGAGCAACGCTTTGAGCGCTTTCTCAGCGGCTTGTTGAGCCTCGAAGCATAGATCTTCCAGCAGAACGTGCTCTTGTTGTCCGGTCTGAGCGATGGCGAGATTACTTCTGGCGCGTTGCAACCATATCTCAACTGGCGGCACGGTCATAGCAGACCTCTCCTTCGGCCAGGGCTTGATGATAGATCAAACCGGGGGTATCGCGGCGTTGGGATAGTTTCTCCGTATCAACGACGATGATGTCTACAGCGACATCGACGTGATGTTCAAGGAGCGCGCGATAGATACGGCGCGAAATCTGTCGCTCGTTCTTCACATGGGACATCACAACCAGAAAATCGTAATCGCTTTCCGGGCTGGACGTTCCCTGCGCTTGGGAGCCGAAGAGGATGACTTGATCTGGTGCAACGGCCTGCGTTATGATGTCAACCAAGGTTTCCGATGTTGAGGATTTCGTTCGTTTTGTATTCACATTGTCCCTCCAAATGATGGTTCCCGAATGGGACGACGAGAAGAACCGTTATTAAGCTGGGTGCTCTCAGACATACACGGTGCTTTCTTGGATACTCTTGGCGATATGATCGATTCTGATCCCCTGGATGCCGGCCAGTGTGAGGACGTCCACGTTCTTGCCCAAGAGGTTCTCAAGATATTCGACAAATTCAACGAATCGGAAACCTATGGGGCGATCAAATTCCACCACGAGATCGACGTCGCTGGTCTCGGTAGGTGTGTTTTTGGCATAGGATCCAAATAGGCCAATTCGTTTTACGCCGTACTCCGTGGCCATATAGGGAGTGTTTTCTCGAAGTATCCGCGTGATTTCTTCTCTGTTGGACTTGCTCATAATCGCGCCTCCTTCGCCATCAACTCAACTGGCGACTTACGAGTGTTTCACAGGTCTACTGATATTATACAACATCCCGTCATTTCATTTCTAAGGTTCGAGGTTCTCAAGCCACGGCAGCGCGTCGACGCTCACGCCGTTGACCCACAGCTCCCAATGGAGGTGCGGGCCGGTGGAGAGGCCGGTGTTGCCCACGGCGGCGATGATCTCGCCGCGCGCGACGGCGTCGCCCACGGCGACATCGATGCGCGAGAGGTGCCAGTAGCCGGTCATCACGCCCCAGCCGTGATCGATGATGACAGCGTTGCCGCGCACGACCAGCGGCTCGGCCAGGACGACGACGCCATCCGCCGGGGCGATGATGGGCGCGCCGACTTCCGCGCGGAAGTCGTTGCCGCCATGGAAGCTGCTGAAGGGGCCGCCGTAGGAGCGGCGCGATCCGAAGTAAGAGGTGATCGACGCCTCCACCGGCAGCGCGAACGGGCGCGTCCAGTGGCGCTCCTCCGTCCGATAGGTGCGCAACGCGGCTATTTTGTTGTTCTCCTCGCGGGCTACGGCCGGATCTAACAGGCTCTGGCGATCCGGCGGCAGGTCGAGCCGCTCGTAGTCGTAACGGCCCGGCTCGATGTGCAGCGGCAGGGTCAGGATCACGGGATCGCGCGCCTCGGCGGGGAGGGGCGCGAGGCGCAGCACAGCCTCGTGGCGACCCGGTTCAGCCAGCGTGGGGATGCCCAGCAGCGCCGTCAAGCGTCGGGCATCGTCCGCGTAGCACGGTACCGTCTGATTCAGGTAGCTCACGTCGCAGGTGGCGGAGATGGTGGTCGTCAGCGAGAGGATCACTGTCTGGCCGCGCACCACCGGCTGCGGCGCGAGTTCTAAGGCGGCCACCGGCGACGGAAGATGCTGGTCCATTCGATTCACGCCGTTAACGCCAGCGCCGGGGAGGAGCAGGCCGGCGCTGGTGGCGGGCGGATGGGGATTGAGATGGAGCATCTGTCCATAGCCGACGTCGTGGCGGATGGCCGCGTCGAGGCGCGTGGCGGGGAACGTGGATGTGACGGGATGCGCGGCCGTCAGCGGCGGAAGCAGCAGCGCTTGGCCGGGCAGCAGCGCGCCGGGGTGCAGCAGATCGTTGACCTGCGCGATGGTCTCCCAGGGCGCGGCGGCGCGGCGCGCCAGCGAGAGGAGCGATTCGCCCCAGCGGGCGCGATAGGGCCGCCACGTGGCGAGATCGCTCGCGGGCGCGGGGTAGCGTAGGCGCTGGCCGGGATAGATGGCGCGCGGGTCGTGTAGGCCGTTGAGGCGCAGCAGCGTGGCGACATCGGTGCGGTAGCGGGCGGCTAAGGCGGGCAGAGTCTCGCCCGGCTGGACGATGTGCTCGCTGGTCGTCATCTCCGGCGGGGCGGTTTGCGCCAGCGTCGGGGCGGCGGTTAGGAGGCCGAGCAGGATCAGGAGCGCCGCGATTTTGGCAAGAACCCCCAGTTTCGTCATCATCGTCGCGCCTCTTGGGTTACGGCGACGAGGTGACCGGCTCGATGATGAGCCGCTCGCCGATCTCGACCCATGCTAATACCTCGGGGCGGGCCTCCAGGTAGTACTGCGCGGGCGCTTGGGGCGCGTAGTAGGGACGGAAGGGTTCGGCGCGTTGGGCATCGACGACGACGCCATCCGCCGCCAGCCAGATGACGCCGATGGGAAAGAAGACGAAGAACATGTGGATTGAAGTACCCAGGCGGCTCTCGGCGGGTTCCTCAAAAAGGAGGCCCTCATCCGGCGCCAGGGCGCGCCGAAAGGTGAGGCCCCGCAATCGACAGAAAAAGGTGTGGCAGCGCCGGATGCGCAGCGGCAACGGCGCGCCATCCGCGCGGCGGAGGCGGACGAAGCGGCTGGGGCGGTTCATGCTTTCGTCTCCAACTCGTCCTCTAGGGTGGGGCGACGCTCGATGGGGAGCAGCACAGTGAAGGTGCTGCCTTTATCGACCGTGCTATCCACCCAGACGCGCCCCCCGTGCGCTTCGACCAACGCCTTCGCGATGGTCAGGCCGATGCCCAGGCCGCCGGCCTCCAGGCTGAGCGGGTTATCCGCGCGGTAGAAGCGCTCCCAGATGAGCGGCTGCTCTGCGGGCGGAATGCCGACGCCGGTATCGGAGATCCAGATGGAAAAGAACGTGGGCTTGCCCATCATCCCCTGGATGCTGCGACAGCCGATGGTGATCTCGCCGTTGGGGTAGGTGAAGTTGATGGCGTTGCTGAGGATGTTGTTGAGCACGAGTTGCACACGATTGGGATCGATTTCGATGGGCGGCAGCTCCTCGGTCAGCTCATAGGTGAGTTCCATATTCTTATCACTGAGCTGCTCTTTGTGGCGCTTGACAACCTGCTCCAGCAATTCGGGTATCTCGATGCTGCGGTAGTTGAGGCCGATGCGCCCCTGTTCGATCTCCGCGACGGAGATGAGATTGTTGGTCAGGGAGGTCATTCGGGTGGTGTTCTCGCGGATCACGCCCAGGAATTGGTTGTAGGCGGGCGGCAGCTCCCCCGCCATCCCGGAGAGCATGACCTCCGTGTAGCCCTTGATGGCGGTGAGCGGCGTGCGCAGTTCGTGGGAGATGCTGGCGATGAACTCGCGCTTGGCCTCCTCGGCCATGAACTCGCGCGTGATGTCTTGCAAGATGGAGACGACGCCCAGGCGCTCGCCGTGGGACAGCATCACGGGCGCGGAGTGGCTGCGAATTTTGCGCGCGTCTATATCGAAGGTCGTCTCCAGCGGCTCTTGGAGATCGATGAGGGTGTGAAGTTCCAATTCGCTGGTGAGTTGTTCTCCCAGATCCTGCACGTTTTTCCCGATCAGGACGTGACGCCCGACGCCTAAAATTTCCTCGGTGGCCTGGTTCATCAGGATGATCTCGCCTCGCGCGTCGATCACCAAGATGCCCTCGGCCATACTTTCTAAGATCGCGTCCTCGCGCCGCAACTCGGCCTCGCGGATCTTGAGCATGTCGCTCAACTCCTGGGCTTTGGCTTCCAGCGCGCTATAAAGACGGCTGTTTTCTACGGCGCCGGCGATCTGCACCGCGATGCTGATCGCCAATTGCTGTTGGGCCGGGGTGAAGGCCGCGTTGGAGCTATCGTTGCACGCGACCAATAGGCCCATCGTCCGCTCTTGATGGGTCAGCGGCTGGATGAGTGTCGGCCCCGTGCCGCGCAATTCCAGCACATCGGAGAGTGGGCGCAGGGGATCGAGATCCTCGTGTGGGCCGAAGGTCAGTTGGTGTTTGCGCAGGGCGAAGGCGAGCATCTCGTATTTCTTGAGCGGGATCGTCTGCGGGGTTTCCACGGCGCCGCCCAGGATTTGGTAGAAGGCCGCTAAGGTAATCTGGGTGGGGTCATCTTCTTCGACTAAGAAGATCGCGGTGGTGTCGGCGCCCAATGCCATCGCGACGCTATCGGCGACCTTGCCTAACATGCCGCTCAAATCCAGCACTTCGCCGATGGAGCGGGTGGCCTCGATCAGGAAGAGCAGCTCCTGGCTCTGCCGCAGCGATTCTTGGCTGAGATCGAGCAGTTCTTGGCGATAGGTGACCAGATCCGCCAGCGAGGAGCGGTAGAGTTCGACGGCGAAGAGGGGGTAGCCGATGAGGGCGAAGATGCGCCCCAAGCCTTCTCCTTGGATCCATGGGAAGCCGAGAACGGGCGTTCCCAGCGCGCTCAAGAGGTTTCCAATCCCCAAAAGCAGGAAGGCGATGAGCGCGACCGGCCCGTGATTTTCCACGCGCTGCACCAGCCCGGCGCCCGCGAAGGCGGCGAGCGCGGTGAGCAGATACCAGGCGGGGACCTGCCAGGAATGGAAGTTGTAGGTCAACGGCTCAGCGAAGGCGCGGGGATACCAGAGCGCGGCGAAGAGGATCAGGAGGAGGCTCCAGCCGATGAGCAGCCCATTGCGTACTTTTTGTTGATTCTTCTCTAAGAGGGGGGTGGCGAAGGCCCACGATAGGAGCAGGACGGAGATGAGGTTCCCCGCGTAGAGGAGGGGGACGGTGATGGTGCCGAGCGTGGCTCCGCCTTGTAGCTGTAAGGGGGCCAGGAAGACCGAGAGGAGATGGCTAATCAAGGTTCCGATAATGGCGAAGAGATAGGGTTTAAGTTCGGCGCTCTGTAGTTGCCGCCATTCGGTGAGGATGATGCCGGCGGCCGCTAACAGCCCCAGGAAGACGACGGTATGATAGACGACGGTCCCAGGTAAGGTGCTGAATAAATTGAATATAAAATTGAGTGCCATAGAAAAAAATGACCTCCTGTCATTTCAGAAGGAGCGTAGGGCAGTTTCTTTTAGCTCTTTACCTTCCGGGAAGCTATCAGCCGGTTGCCTGCGGTTCCCTTGCCCGTCGAGCTATTTGCCGCTTCCGGGGAGGTTTAGAAACTTACTTGGTAGTTATATAAATTATTGGGAGATAAGTGTGAGCGCGCCGACGCCGGTCGTCAGGTTGATGGTGAGGGTGAGGGGCGATTGGCCGTAGGCGGCGTTCACGTAAACGTTATCGTCCTGTTGGGTGAAGCCGGTGATGTCGGTGGTGTTGAGCGGCGTACTGGCAAAGGTCACGCGCACGCCCAAGTCGGCCGGCGCGCGCAGGGTGATGCGTCCCGCGCCGGCTTTGATGTCGGCGAGCGCCGAGCGCTGCCATGTCCCGCCGAAGTCCAGATCTATATTGCCGGCGCCACCGGTGATGTTGAGGCGGTCGAAGTTGGCGTTGCCCAGATCGGAGGCGACGCACTTCCCTGTGCCGGCGGTGATGCGCAGCGTGCTCATCGTCTCTGGGTTGGGAGCGTTGAAGCTCAAGCTGAGATCCGCGCCGCCGGTGGTGATGCCGAGCCGGGTGAGCGAGAGGCCGCCCAGGGCCATCTGCAACTCGCCCCGGCCAAGATCGACGCCCAAATCGAGGGGAACGTGGCGCCGCAGGCCGATATCCCAGGTGTTGAGGTACTCATCGGATTTGCCCAACTGGATCTGGGAGCCGAGTCCTTGGTTGATCGTGACGCGCGTGCGTTGCTCCTCTGTCTCTTGCTTGATCGTTGGTTCCCACTCGGCGACATTATAATGGAAGTGGGCGCGCAGTAGGCCCACATCCTCCGCCGGTTGGACGTTTAGGGTGTCCGCGAGCATGCGCAGGCGCACCTCTGCCCGCTCGGCGCCGTCCATATCCACCGTCTGCACCTCATCCACCGGCTCGATTACCGTCAGCGGCTCCGTTGTGGGGATGGGCACGGCACAGGCCAAAATTAGCAAGGCCAGCCCCAAGATCAGAGCACCGTGTTGGAAACGTTTGATCCGCATAAATTGACTCTCCTCCATTCGCTTCGT
>JBKHCQ010000207.1:0-6600 GCA_046541755.1 Anaerolineales bacterium
GAGGTGTCATCTTTCTTTTGACCTTTGAAAGAATCTAAGTTATACTACGGGAGTTCCAAATCTCAAAACCTTCCATAGCCGCCGATTTTTCTCAACCTCCTACGTATCTTTAGAAGCTGTATGGATTTGGAACGGCCTATGCAGGTGATATTTGGTGAATTCCTCTATCATATTGGCTTGTGATCGACGGGACAGAAAATGACCTATCTGTTATCCCTAAAACAATTAAATTTACCCTGCCGCTGTCATCATCCCATTCGAGGTCCCTCTTGCCCTATCGCCCTCGCCATAACAAGCCCCGGTGATGAAAAACTTGTTCGAGAAAGCTTTTTATTTCAAAAAGAGCGCGCAAATCACGCGGAGAAGCTTTATTGGGCCTGGGGCTATGCGGATCGTCTTACGGGAGACGATGAACTTATATCATCGATCATTTGATTTGAAGGTCAGCGCCAGGTCGCGCTGGCCCTCTTTGCGTTTATGTTGTCTTGTGAACATTTGTGGCGTGTTTAGTTATCAGGATTGATTTTGGAAGGAGAGTCAAGGAGAGCCTATGAATAAACAGCTTCAGCAGCAAGTGGATGAAGTGATCAGTCAGTACGGGACTGATCGGGAGGCCCTGGTCGAGATCCTGCGAGATTTGAACCAAGATGCCGGGTTCCTGACCCGTGAGCAGTTGGATCTGATCGCGCAGCGGCTGAGACTTCCTCAAAGTGATGTGTTCAGCGTGGCGAGCTTCTACAGCATGATCAGCGTGGAGCCGCTGGGCCAGCACGTGATCCGCCTGTGCGAGGATGCGCCGTGTCACGCGGCGGGCGGTCGCGAGGTCTGGGAAACGTTGGAGAAAGAGATCGGCGTGCCCTTTGGCGCGACGACGCCCGATGGCAAGTGGTCGCTGCTGACCACCAGTTGCATCGGCGCGTGCGCCGTCGGCCCGGTCATGATGATCGATGATGAGATCTATGGCAATCTGACGCCGGAAAAGGTCCGCGAGATTTTGGCCCGGTACGAAGATGATGGGGATGTCGAGGATATTGGAGGTGCTGAATGATTCGTTCGCGTGTATTGGTTTCTGGAGATCCACTGAGCCTCTCCCGAAGGGCCGAGGAAACTAAACTGGCCATTGAGGCGGAACTTTCGTATTACGGCTTGACCGACGAGGTGCAGGTTGGATACCTGAGCACGGTGGATCGCACAGACGTGTTGCCGCTGGTGCTCGTCTATCCCGAAGGTGTGATGTACGGCCCGATCTCGCCGGAGGATGCCGCCTATCTCGTCGAAGAGCACCTCTACAAGGGGCGCGTCGTCGAGCATCTGAAAGCGCCCGCCGAGGTCTTGACCGGCGAGATCGCGCGGGTGCCCGCGGGCAAAGGTTCGACCGCGACGCAGAAGCGCGTGGTGCTCAAGCGCGCCGGTGCCATCGATCCCTACGAGATCGAGGAATACATCGCCGAGGACGGCTACTTCGCGCTGGGGCAGGCGGTCACCGAGATGACGCCGGAAGAGGTGTTGGAGACGGTGCGCGATTCTAAACTACAGGGGCGCGGCGGCGCTGGCTTCCCCACCGGGGTGAAGTGGTCGTTCGTCGTCAGCCAGCCGGGCGAGCGCTACATCGTCTGCAACGCCGACGAATCTGAGCCGGGCACCTTCAAGGATCGGCTCATCTTGGAGGGCGATCCCCACGCCGTGCTGGAGGGGATGGCGCTGGCCGGGTACGCCGTCGGCGCGCACGAGGGCTGGATCTACATCCGGGGCGAGTACGCCCTGGCGAAGGAGCGCTTGGCGCACGCCATCAAGCAGGCCGAGGAGCTGGGCCTGTTGGGCGATAACATCATGGATTCGGAGTTCTCGTTCCATATTCACGTCCACGCCGGGGCCGGCGCCTACATCTGCGGCGAGGAGACGGCGCTGCTGGAGAGCATGGAAGGCAAGCGCGGCATGCCGCGCATCCGCCCGCCCTATCCCACCATCGCCGGATTCCGCGATAAACCGACCGTGGTCAACAACATTGAGACGCTGGCGAACGTGCCGCCCATCATCCTCAACGGGGCGGATTGGTTCCGCTCGATTGGGACGGAGCGCAGCCCGGGCACCAAGGTTTACACGATGCTGGGCGACGTGAACGTCACCGGCTTGGTGGAGACGCCGATGGGCGCCTCGCTACGCGAGATCATCGATATCTACGGCGGCGGCATCAAGGGCAACAAGGCCTTCAAGTGCGCCCAGACGGGCGGCGCTTCGGGCAGTATCATCCCGCCGGAGTTGCTGGACGTGCCGATGGATTTCGCGAGCATGCAGGAAAAGGGCGCATCGCTGGGCAGTGGCGCGTTGCTGGTCTGCGACGAGGATATGTGCATCGTCGATCTGGCCTACGTGCTGCTGCGCTTCTTCCGCGTCGAATCCTGCGGGAAGTGCACGCCCTGTCGCGTCGGGACGGCGCAGATGTTGGAGGCGTTGGAGCGCCTGCGCTCCGGCTACGGCCAACAGGTCGATCTCGACCGCTTAGAGGAGATCGCCGAGTACACCAAGACCGCGTCTTTCTGCGGCTTGGGTCAGGCGGCGCCCGTGCCCATCATCACGGGGCTGCGGTACTTCCGCGATGAGTTCGAGGCCCACGCGCGCGGCGAATGTCCTGCCGGCGTCTGCAAAATGGAAAAATAAGGAGCCGAAAAGGCTTACTTTAAATGAGATCGGTATTTTTAGAGATGCTCCGATCAATACGGGGCGTCGCGTTTGGATTCATGCAAGATGGAATTTAGGAGGCAAGGCGACTAATGAGTAAAGTGCAACTAACAATCAATGGTAAATCGGTGACGGCGGAAAGCGACCAGACAGTGTTGGAAGCGGCGCTCGGCGCCGGGATCGACATTCCCGTGCTCTGCCATCACCCGTCGCTCTCGGAGTGGGGCGCGTGCCGGATGTGTCTGGTCGAGGTGGTAGGGATGCGCGGGCTGCAAACGGCCTGCACATGCCCGGTATCCGATGGCATGGACGTGCGGACCGAGACCGAAGAGGTCGTCAATATCCGCAAATTTATCTTGGAATTGCTCTTCTCCGAGCGGAATCACTACTGCATGTACTGCCAGATGAGCGGTGACTGCGAATTGCAGGATGCCGCCTATCTCTATGGCCTCGATCACTTCACCTACCCGCGTCCTTACGAGAAGCTAGAGGTGGACGCGAGCCGCAAGTACTTCATCATGGACCCCAACCGCTGCATTCTCTGCTCCCGCTGCATCCGCGCGTGCTCGGAGATCGCGGCGAATCACACCCTGGGCCTGCGGGATCGCGGCGCGGAGACGATGGTCATCGCGGATCTCGATGTGCCCTTTGGGGATTCGAGCTGTATCGAGTGCGGCACCTGCTTGCAGGTCTGCCCCACCGGCGCGCTGATCGACGCTCGCAGCGCCTACGGCGGCCGCGAGCAAGATGTGACCCACACGCAGACGACCTGTCTGCAATGCAGCGTCGGCTGCACGTTGGATGTGGTCACGCGCTACAGCCGCTTGCTGCGCGTCGACGGCGTCTGGGATTCCGATCCCAATGGCGGGCTGCTCTGCGTCGAAGGGCGCTTCAAGCCGCTCTACGATAATCGCAAGCGCATTACCAAGCCGATGGTCCGCAAGGATGGCAAGCTGGCGGAATCAAGCTGGGACGAGGCGTTGGATCTGGTAGCGGAGAAACTCTCGGCGGGCGATGTCCTGGGCGTGGCGTCCACGGCGACGAGCAACGAGGCGCTCAAGGCCTTCGGCAAGCTTTTCAAGAAGCTGGATGCCACAGCCGGGCGCTTGGAGCCGGCGGCCCCGAAGCTGGGCTACGGCGCGCCCGCCACGATTGGCGATGTCTTAGACGCCGACTTCATCGTCATCGCCGGCGCCGCCCCCCTGAACTATCAGCCCGTGATTGGGTACTTCATCAAGCGCCAGCTTGATAACGATGTCCCCGTCGCCGTAATCGGCGAGACGGACAACGAGTTGAGCGCGCGGGCGATGATGACGGTCGGCTACGACGAGGCGGATAAGGTCGCGGAGGAAGCGGCCAAGTATACCAAGCCGGTGGTCGTCTACAGCGTCGGGCTGAAGTCCGAGGCCATCGCGGGTCTGGAATCCTTAGCGGAGAAGGCGCTCTTCTTGGCGTTGGAGCCGGGTCGGAACGTCAAGGGCGCGAGCGCGGCCGGTCTGCTGCCGTTGCCGCTGGATGAGATGTCCGGCGCCGATGTGGTATACTTCCTGATGGCGGAACAGCCCGTCGATGAGGCGTTGGCGGCCAATCTCAACGGCGCCTTCACCATCGCGCAGGCTGCGTATCACTCGCCGTTGGTGGAACAAGCCGATGTCGTGCTGCCCACCCCCATCTGGAGTGAGCGCGCGGGCTACGTGACCAACCTGGAGGGCAAGGTATTCCCCTTGCACACCGTGTTGGATATACCCGAGGGCGTTCGCGACGATGCCGAGGTGTTGGCGGCGCTGGCAGCGAAGTTAGCGTAGCGGATTGCATAGTTCAAGTAAGAGAGGTAGCTTATGGGAAAAATTACAGTAGCGTCACAATGGTTAGAGGCCTGTGCCGGATGTCACATGTCCTTTTTGGATATCGATGAGCGGATCGTGGAACTGCTGAAGCACGTGGAGCTGAGCGCTACGCCTATCACCGACCTGAAGCATCCGCCGAAAGAGGGCGTTACCGTGGGTATCCTGACGGGCGGGATCGGCAATGAAGAAGAGTTGAAGGAAGCGAAGATGATGCGGGAGCGGTCAAAGATCCTGATCGCGATGGGCGATTGCGCTGTTACCGGCGGCATCTGCACGATGCGCAATTTCTTCGATACGGAGGAGGTGCTGCGCCGGGGCTACATCGAGACGGAGAGCACCGTAGATGGCGAGATTCCGGAGCATGAAGATCTGACGCCCTTGACCGATAAAGTAACGGGCGTGGGCGATGTCGTCCCGGTCGATATTTACATCCCCGGTTGTCCCCCCAGCGCCGATGCGATTTGGTATGTCTTGACAGAATTGTTGGAAGGCCGCATGCCCAAATTGGAGGGCAAGGTCTTGAAATACGGTATGGATGGTTAGGACGGGGGTAGAAAATACTATGGCACAAAAGATTACGATTTCTCCGGTGACGCGGATCGAGGGTCACGCCAAGATCACGATTCATCTGGATGACGACGGAAAAGTGAAGGAGTCCTTCTTTCACGTGGAGCAATTTCGCGGCTTCGAGAAGTTCAGCGAGGGGCGGATGTTCTATGAGATGCCCCAGATCACGCCCCGGACGTGCGGCATCTGTCCGGTGAGCCACCACTTAGCTTCGACCAAGGCCTGCGACAAAATCGCCAGCACGGAGCCGACGCCCACTGCGCACAAGTTGCGCGAGCTGATGCACATGGGGCAGATCATTCAATCGCACGGCATGCACTTCTTCGAGCTGGCCGGCCCGGATCTGATTCTGGGCTTCGACGCCGACCCCAAGATTCGGCACGTGGGCGGCGTGATCGAGGCCAACCCGGCGTTGGCCATCAAGGCGGTGCAGTTGCGCGCCTTCGGGCAGAAGATTATCCGGAAGTTAGGCGAGCGCCGCGTGCATCCGATCTTTGGTTTGCCCGGCGGCGTGACCAAGCCGCTGCTGTCCGAGGATCGCGAGTGGATTCTCAGCGAGATTGATCAGCACATCGCCACCACGCAGACAGGTATCCAAATCTTCAAGGATTGGGCGATGGCAAACCAGCAGATGGTCGATGAGTTCGCCGTCTTCCCCTCGGCCTCGATGGGGCTGGTGCAGGAGGATGGCGCGCTGGAACTATACCACGGCACGCTGCGGATGGTCGATCAGGATGGCGAGATTCTAGAGGAGTTCGATCCGTGCGATTACTTGGAGTACATCGGCGAGCACGTCAACCCCTACACCTACCTCAAGGCGCCGTTCTACAAGAAGCGCGGCTATCCCGAAGGCGTCTATCGCGTGGGGCCGCTGGGACGTTTGAACGCGGCCAGCCACATCAGCACGCCCATCGCGCAGAGCGAGATGCGCTTGTGGAAAACGATCAACGGCGGCAAGCCGGTCGAGGGCACGCTCTACTTCCACTACGCGCGCCTGATCGAGACCATCTACGCGCTGGAGCGCGCCCGCGAGTTGATGGACGAGCCGGACATCCTGAGCCGGGATGTCGTCAATCCCCAAGGGGAGATCTCCGGCGAGGGCGTCGGGTGCCTCGAGGCGCCGCGCGGCACGCTTTTCCATCATTACAGGACTGACCCGCACGGCGTCATCGAGCGGGCGAATATGATTGTCGCGACGGGACACAACGCCTGGGCGATGAATCACTCGGTCAATATGGTCGCCAAGCGCTACGTCGACGGCAACAACCTCACCGAGGGAATGCTCAACCGCGTCGAGGCCGCCATCCGCGCCCACGACCCCTGCCTCTCCTGCTCCACCCACGCGATGGGCCAGATGCCCATCCACATCGAACTTGTCAGCCCGGACGGCGAGGTCTTGGACACGATTCATCGCGACTGACGCCAACCCGATTACATTCTGACCTCCCGCAGATGATTCTGCGGGAGGTTTTTTAATGGACATAATCCCCGGTTAGCCGGTATAATA
>JBKHCQ010000208.1:0-6556 GCA_046541755.1 Anaerolineales bacterium
ACCTTGATCTATTCAAATGTAAGTATACTCGAATTTGGAAATTGTTCAGCGAGTCAGCGAGTCAGCGAATTAGCGAATCGGCGAATCAGCGAGTCAGCGAATCAGCGAATCGGCGAGTCAGCGAATCAGCGAGTCAGCGAGTCAGCGAATGAATGGAGGGAAGTCTGCTTGAGTAGGTTTGTCGTTTTGGTGTTTTGTTGCTTTGGTGTTTTGTTGCTTTGCTGCATTGGTATTTTGTCAACGGGTTATCGGTTATAATGGAGGATGGCTTGTCTGCAAGACCAGGACATAGAGGAGGATTCGAATGGACGAGATGCGGTACGAACGACAAATTGTCATCCCGCAGATTGGGGAGGAGGGCCAGGCGCGCTTGGGCGAGGCGCGGGTGTTGATCATCGGCGCGGGCGGGCTGGGATCGCCCATCGCGCTCTACCTGGCGGCGGCGGGCGTCGGGACGCTGGGCCTTGCCGATCCGGATCAGGTGAGTGTGTCGAATCTCAACCGCCAGATTCTCTACACCACGGACGACGTCGGGCGCGACAAGACGGCGGCGGCCGCCGAACGCCTGCGCGCGCTCAATCCAGAGATCGAGGTGGCGACCTACCCGGCGGAGATTCGCTCCGAGGGCGGGCCGGATCTGGCGGCGGAGTATGATCTGGTGGTGGAGGCGTGCGATGCGTTAGCGTCCAAGGCGCTGGTGAACGAGATTTGCGTCGCGGCGCAGACGCCCTTGATCTGGGCGGCGGTCTCGCGCTTCGAGGGGCAACTGGGCGTCTACGTACCGGGTCACGCCTGTCGCGCCTGCGTCTTCCCGCAGACGCCGGAGCCGGGGGAGTATCCCGCGCCGGCGGAGCTGGGCATCGTGGGCGCGGCCGCCGGCGTGATGGGATCGCTGGAGGCGGTGGAGGCCATCAAAGTTCTGTTGGACATCGGCGAGCCGTTCGTCGATGCGATTTTGCTGTGGCAGGGGCTGACGGGCGTCTTCGAGCGGGTCGAGATTTCACGCAATCCAGATTGCCGTTGCTGTAGTTGATAGCATAGTCGAATCATTTAAAAAAGAGGGGGAAAGATATGAGAATCGTTGGAGCGTTATTTGCAGCTTATTTACTCGGCTCGATACCACCGGGCCTCTTTTGGGGATGGCTGATCAAGCGTATCGACGTGCGCGAGCACGGCAGCGGTCGCACGGGCGGGACGAACGTCTGGCGCACGGTGGGATTTTGGGCCGCGTTCCTCACGGCCGTCTGCGATGGCCTCAAGGGCGCGGCGGGGATTTGGATCGCCCGCGCGCTGGGTCTTTCACCGTGGGGTATCGCGTTGGCCGGGACGGCGGCGGTGCTGGGGCACAACTACTCGCTCTATCTCAAGTTCCACGGCGGCGCCGGCACGGCGATCAGCATCGGCATCGCGGCGGCGCTGTGGCTGATCGCGTTGCCCGTGTTGGTGCTTGCGGGCGTCGGGGCGGGGTTGTTGGTGGGGCATGCGTCCGTCGCCTCTATCTTGATCGCGATACTGTTGCCCGTCATCTTCCTGCTGCGCGGGGAAGTTCCCTACGTCGTGGGCTTCGGTCTGCCGACAATGGCGTTCACCCTGTGGGCCTTGCGCCCGAACATCGAGCGGTTGCGCCACCGCGCCGAGCGCTTTTTGCCCATCTATCATGAAAAACCGCCGCCGATTTGCCTCTCGCGCCATCCGGCCCGGGAAAAGACGTAGGCGTTTCGAGCGTTAGATGAATGGGAGGTGGTTTTAGGAGAAATTATACTTGCCATCACGTGTAGATGCCATAGAATGGGAATATAGTATGGTTCGGCTATAGTAAAGCAGATAGTGCTGTAAAGCGCTGTAATGGGATGGAAGAGGATGAGAAAGGAGGCGTGGCTTCGCGCGAGATAGCGATTTGAGTTTGTGTTTGGATAGGTCGTAACTTTTTCAAATAACCAATTAGGGAGGAGTATATTATGAGGAAGAGCAAGTCTATTAGCATCTTTGGGACGCTCGTGGGTGTTATCACATTACTCACGATCTGGGCTTTTGTATTTGGCAGCGCGCCCACGTCTGCTGCGCCGGCGGATACTTGCCCCACCGATCTTTTTTTCTCTGAGTACATCGAGGGCAGCAGCAACAACAAAGCGCTTGAGATCTACAATGGTACCGGCAGCGATATCACGATGACCGATCACTATTCCGTTGCGCTGTACAGCAACGGCGCTACTGATCCCAGTCAAACTCTTGATTTGGACGGGGTAGTAGCTGATGGAGATGTGTATGTCATCGCCAACTCTAGCGCAGACCAAGATATTCTGAATGAAGCAGATGTTACATCTGCTGTCACCTTTTTCAACGGCGACGATGCCATCGCGCTGTACAAGGATGGCGTCCTTATTGACGTCATCGGCCAGATTGGCACCGATCCTGGCAGTGAGTGGGGATCAGGCGACACGACCACGCAGGAACATACACTCGTTCGCAAGAGTCACATCATGGCCGGCGACACCGATGGCAGCGATGCCTTCGATCCGGCCGATGAGTGGGATGGCTATCCGCAGGATACATTCAGCCATCTGGGAAGTCACACTATAGATGCTTGTGGAGCGGCCTTCTCCATCTCTAAATCCGCCCCCAACACCGTTTCATCCGACGAAGTCTTCACCTACACGCTCGTTGTCAACAACAATACCGGCGTCACGCCGGCCACGACCACGATCACAGACGTGGTGCCCGATGGCGTCGCTTTTATCGCGGCTTCTGACGACGGCGGTGAATCAGATGGCGTGGTCACGTGGACCGTTGACAATTTCGCCGACGGCGAGACCCTCACCCGCACCTTCCTGGTCACGGCGACGGCCGGCCACGGCGTAGACATTGAGAATGCCGACTACGGCGTCAACGGCGGCGAGGATTGGATCACCACCACGATCGGCGCGCCTGTGACGACCATGGTTATGGGCGAATGTGATTCGATCTACAACATCCAATATCCCGGTGGCCCATCACTGTGCAGCGGGGAGACGGTCACGGTCACAGGCATTATCTATGCTGTGTACGGTTCCGATTTCGCCATAGCCGAGGATGAAGGTGCTTGGCACGGGATTTTTGTGGACCACAGTGGCAGTTACACGCCCACGGTAGGGCACGAAGTTCAAGTACAAGGCACTGTGGAGGAAAACTACGGATTCACGCAAATCGTCTATGTCACCCACACGGTGTTGATGACCGGCACGACGCCCTATACGCCTAGCGTCATCAGCACGGCTGAAGCAGCCGACGGCGAGGCCTACGAAGGCGTCCTGGTCGAGGTGCATGACGTGAGCGTGTCTGATGAGGATCTCGGATATGGTGAGTGGGGCGTTGATGATGGCAGTGGACAAGTCTACGTCGACGACGCCGGCTTTGGAGGGTATACCTATACACCCACGGATGGCGATGCTCTCGATTTAGTGCGCGGAATGCTTAACTACAGTTTCGGTAACTATAAGATTGCCCCGCGTGGCGATAATGACATCGTCGAAGCTACAGGCTCTGGCCTGCTGATTGAAAAGCATGCCCCAGCCTTCACGCCACCGGGCGAGGCTTTCACCTACACCCTCACGGTCGAGAACCAGACCGCGCAGACGATCAACGATCTGTGGATCAGCGACACCCTGCCGCTCAGCCTCACCTACGCCAGCTCGAATCCGGTGGGGACGTGGAACGAAGCAACGCACACCATCACCTGGACCGAATCAGCCAGCATCGCCTATGGCGATATGCTGAGCTACACCATCGTCGTCACCGCGCCGGCGGAGATGACCGTGGTTAGCAACACCGACTACATGGTCAGCTCCTCCGATTGGCCCACGCCGACCGTGGGCGATCCCGTCGAGACGCTGATTCGCGACTGTAATTCAATCTACGGCATCCAGCACACCACCGATTCCGACGACGGCACCTATCCTTCGCCCTGCGCGGGCGAAAACGTGACGGTGCGCGGCATCGTCTACGCCGTCTACGGCAGCAACTACTTCATCGCCGAGGACGAGGGTCCCTGGCACGGCATCTACGTCTACAACGGCGGCAGCGTCAGTGTCGGCGACGAGGTTGAGGTCACCGGCAACGTCGTCGAATACTACGGCGTCACCGAGTTCAGTTCCCCCAGCAACGTGGAAATCCTCAGCAGCGGGAACGCGCTCTACGGCCCCAGCCTCGTGACGGTGGACGAGATTCCCGTCGACGACCCTGACATCAGCGAGGGGTACGAGGGCGTCTTCGTCGAGGTCCGCGACATCACCGTGACGGCCGAGGCGAACAACTACTATATCTGGACCTTCACCGACGCTACTGGGAAAGAAGGCAAGGCGGATGATTGGGGCTATCGCGCGCAACCAAACGTAGGAGACGAATATGCCGTCCTGCGCGGCCCCCTGGCCTATGACTTTAGCGAATACAAGATCATGCCTCGCGACGCCGACGACGCGCTGGAAAAGGGCATCGTCGTCATCGAAAAGGATGCGCCCGCCACCGTTGATCTGGGGGGAATCTTCACCTACACCCTGACCATCGCCAACCAGATGGGCTTCACGTTGGACAACCTGGTTATCACCGACGTAGTCCCTGCTAATGTTACCTTCGCCTACGCGCTGGACGGCGGCGCGGAGGAAAACGGCGTCGTCAGTTGGGATGTTGCATCTCTGGGTTATATGGATGAGGTCAACGTCCGCTTCGTGGTGACGGCCGCCGAGACGAGCGGCGTCATCATCAACGACAATTACGCCGTCTCGGCCGCGAATTACGTCACGCCGACCTTTGGCGCTCCGGTCAATACCGCGATCGGCGAACTGCGCATCTATCATCTCCAGGGCGAGGGCTTCGTCAGCCCCTACGAGGGCCAGGAGGCCACCGTCGAGGGCGTCGTCGTGGCCGATTTCCAAGAGAATGATGAGATGCGTGGGTTCTTTATGCAAGACCTGCTTGGCGACGACAACCCGTTGACCTCCGATGGCATCTTCGTTTACGATCCTGATGGAGAAGACGTTGATATAGGCTATAGAGTCCGAGTGACCGGTATAGTCGATGAGTATCAGGGTATGACCCAGATCAAAAACCTCAGCGCGTTGGCCGTGCTGGATACGATGGCCCTCGTGCCGCCAGCCACTGTGATCACCTTGCCCGAAGAGATTAACAATGAGATGGAACGGTACGAGGGCATGTTAGTCACCCTCCCGCACACGATGACGGTGCAGCAGAACTACTTCCAGGGTCGCTTCGGGCAGGTCACGTTAGGCTCCGGCGACCGGATGTACCAGCCGACCCACCTGCACGAGCCGGGCAGCGACGCCTACTGGGAGCAGACAGATGAGAACGCGCGGCGTCTCTTGGTACTAGACGACGGCAGCACGTCCCAGAACCCCGATCCTATCCCCTACATCGGCATCAATGATACTCTGCGGGCGGGCGATGTGGTTTCTTCCGGGCTGATCGGCGTGCTGGATCAAGGCCCCATCAATACCAGCAGCCCATCGACCAAGGACTACCGGCTCCACCCGACGGCGAACGTCGTCATCGACCGGGACAATGAGCGACCAGCGACGCCGCCGGATGTGGGCGGCAGCTTGCAGGTCGCCAGCTTCAACGTGCTCAACTACTTCACCACGTTCGGAGAGCGTGGCGCGGACAATCAAGCCGAGTTTGATCGCCAGCGAACCAAGATCATCACCGCGTTGATCGCGTTAGATGCCGACGTGGTGGGCCTGATGGAGATCGAGAACAACGGCTACGAAGCGGACGGCGCCATTTACGATCTAGTAGACGGCTTAAATGAAGAGGCCGGCGCCGGGACCTACGATTTCATCGACCCCGGTGTGGACCAGATTGGCGACGACGCGATTGCCGTAGGGCTGCTCTACAAGCCGGCCAGTGTGACGCCGGTCGGTGCAGCCGCTATTCTCGATGATTCCTACAACTCTGAGTACCGTGAAGACAAAAATCGCCCCGCGCTGGCCCAGACCTTCGAGGAAAACGCCACCGGCGAGCGCTTCACCGCCGCCGTTAACCACCTCAAATCCAAAGGCTCTTCCTGCGCTGACCTCGACGATCCCGATGTGGGCGACGGGCAGGGCAACTGCAACCTCACCCGCAAGCGCGCGATGGAAATCCAGGTCGAGTGGCTGGCGACCGATCCCACCAACAGCGGCGATCCCGACTTCCTCATCATCGGCGACTTGAACGCCTACGCGATGGAGGACCCCATCAGCGTGGCCAAGGACGCGGGCTACACCGACCTGCTCGACGCGGCGGATTACACCTACATCTTCGACGGGGAATCGGGGTACCTCGATCATGCCCTTGCCAATCCCACTATCTCTGGACAGGTCACCGGCGCTGCGGTGTGGAACATCAACGCCGACGAGCCGTCGGTCATCGACTACAACACTGAGTATAAGCCCCAGGACCTCTACGCGCCGGACGCCTATCGTTCCTCCGATCACGATCCGGTGCTGGTGGGGCTGAACCTCCTCGAGCAGACCGTGCTGACCATCACCAAGTCCGTCGTGCCCTCGGCGGATGTGAACATCAGCGA
>JBKHCQ010000209.1:0-6537 GCA_046541755.1 Anaerolineales bacterium
AGTGGTGCGTCTCTTCGGGCAGATGGGGTAGACTTGGAAAAGCTTCAGCAATATAAAACCGGGGGAGGACTGGGTATCCTCCCCCGGTAGTGTTTTCGTGGCTCAGGCGGGGATGTAGATCTGTGTATGGTTCACTCATCAGCCAGTATTTGGCAAGTCCGGTATAGATTCTCTCCCATCCGAAACCCAGAAGCTCTGAGGTTATCTACAAGAGGCATCACTTTTGATACAAGTCCTCGCTTCTTGGCCGCGATTAAGGTGCCGATTGTACCGGTTTTGTTTAGCCCTCGTGCTTCTGCCACTCGTCGTCCTCGTGCCTCATCAATGAGTAACAAATTCGCTTCGAGTTGGATGGCCAGTACAATTGATTCGCTCTCACCAGCGTCTAAGCGTTCCTCGAGAAGTTGGACAGCCGTCGTGTCATAGATTTCAACTGTATGGATCCAGGCCATCGTATGAACTTCTTCCGCTCCTGGTCTCCCTTGACCGGAGGCTACGACTTCATCTTGGACGGCCCGTGGGATGTACAGTTGATTGTACAATGAACGCAATAGATCAAATTGCCCAATCTTTGCTAGAGCAATTAATGGACCAGCATCGGACACAACAATCATAAACTTTCGTCATCCAGAAGTTGCTCCAGCATAGCGACCTCGTCCTCCAACTCCTCAGGCGACTCGGTAAAGTAATCGATGCCCTGCTGGGCCAGTAGCTGGATGAACGCCAACTTGGAGATTCCCAAGAGTTCAGCGCCTTTGCCTGATGAGATACGTCCCTCTCGAAAAAGCTCCAGCGCGATCAATTCACGCAGGCGAACTTCTAGCTGCGTTTGAGGCACCTCTAGCGCTCCCAGGAGATCTCGCGGGAGTTCCAGCGCTACGGTTAATGTGTTCACTTTTCTATCATCCGTTGCCTATGCAACATTAAGATGAAGCATTGAGTGGGCGGCACGTGACGTGGAGGTAGGCGAAGTCGCCCTGGGGCGGCAGGAGATCGGTCACCTCGACGACCTCGTAGGTCTCATCCCCTAACTCCACAAATTCCCCAACCTCCGGCGCTTCCTCCTGGTTGATGATCGCGCCGGTTTGATTTCCCCCTAGAATGACGTAGCTCACTTTGTAGATCATAGTCATAGCGTTGCCTCCCCCTGGGGCATCGCGCAAGTTAGGTTGCGAATCCGCAGCTTGAACGCCAGATCGCGCGCGATGTTGAACATCATCGTGTAACCCACACGACACTCTTGATCCCAAAATGATAGCAGGGCGTCGCGTGGGAAGGTGTAAATCTCGGTCTCGTCGGAGAGACAACGGATGGAGGCCGAGCGCGGTCCGGCATCCAAGAGCGACATCTCGCCGAAGCTCTGCCCCGCCCCCAAGATGACCAGGCTGGCAGCATTTTCTGCCAGTTCAGATATGACCTCCACCTGCCCGGATATGACGATGGAGATCTCCGTGCTCTGCTCGCCTTCCTTGAGGATGACATCGCCTTGGTGGAATATTTGCTTCTTGCCGACTTCGGCCAAGGCTTCTAATTGTTGGATGGTCAGGCCAGAGAATAGTTCTGCTGATTGTAAGGTGGATATGACGCCCATAGGTGCCCTCCTTTGCGTCTTAGCTTGTGTCATCTGGCTTGGATGATGAGATGGTGTTGTGATGTGGATAAGTCCCTCTCTTGCATTATATGCGAAATCGATTGGAAAGCCAAGTTTTTGGGGGAAAAAGGGAGAAGAGGAGGGGCAGGGGACAGGGGGCAAGGGGCAGGGGAGAAGAAAGAAGAAAAAAAAGCGCCCGTCCCTGAGATTTTCAGGGAACGGGCGATGGGATTGACGACGGATGATGCGGAAACTCCTAGGCCGTGAGCACCGCGCGGATCTCGCCCAGCGCCCAATCCAGGGTCTCTTTCTCGATGACCAGCGGCGGCGCGAAGCGGATGACGGTGTGATGGGTCTCCTTGGCCAAGATGCCGCGATCCCGCAGCGCCTCGCAGAAGCGCCGCGCGCCGCCGGCCTCGGCCTTGAGTTCCACGCCGATGAGCAGGCCCTTGCCTCGAATCTCTTTGACGTAGGGGCTGGCGATGGCCTCCAACTCCTGCTTGAAGTAGGCGCCTAATTCACGGGAGCGCTCGGCTAAATGTTCCTCCTCGATGACGCGGAGTGATTCGCGGGCGACGGCGCTGGCGAGCGGGTTTCCGCCAAAGGTGGAGCCGTGGCTGCCCGGCGTGAAGAGGCCCAGCACCTCGCGGGCGCCGACCACGGCGGAGATGGGCATCATCCCGGCGGAGAGCGCCTTGCCGATGGTGATCATATCCGGCGTCACGTCCTCCCAATCGCAGGCGAAGAGTTGGCCCGTGCGGCCCAAACCCGTCTGGATCTCGTCGGCGATGAGCAGCACGTTGTGCTCGTCGCAGATCGCGCGCGCGCGCTGGAGGTAACCCTCCGGCGGCGCGACGACGCCCGCCTCGCCCTGGATCGGCTCGACCATGAAGGCCGCCGTGTGCGGCGTGATGGCCTCCGCCAGCGCGTCGGCGTCGCCGTAGGGGATGATCTTGAAGCCGGGCGTGAAGGGGCCGAAGCTGTCTTTGTAGAGCAACTCGCTGCTGAAGCTGATGACGGCGATCGTGCGCCCGTGGAAGTTGCCCGCGCAGACGATGATCTCTGCTTGGTTGTCGGGGATGCCCTTGACCTTGTGCCCCCACATCCGGGCGGCCTTGAGCGCGGTCTCCACCGCCTCCGCGCCGGAATTCATCGGCAGCATCATATCGTAGCCCGTCATCTCGCACAGCTCGCGGGCGAAGAGGGGCAGTTGGTCGTTGCGGAAGGCGCGCGAGGTCAGCGTGAGCTTCGCGGCTTGATCCGCCATCGCCTGGAGGATGCGAGGGTGGCAGTGGCCTTGGTTGAGCGCTGAATAGGCGCTGAGGCAATCCAAGTACTTCTTCCCTTCCACATCCCAGACCCAGACGCCCGCGCCCCGCTCGATTACGACATCGAGGGGGTGGTAGTTGTGGGCGTTGTACGCTTCCTCTAAGGCGATATAGTCCTCAGTGTGCATAGCCATTTACTTGCTCCTTGTTTTATATTTTGTGATGTTTCTGGATGGTTTTTCTCGGATAATTGAGAGTGTCCAATCACCCGATCTCTGATCTTGGTCAACTTTTATCTAACACCATCCTAACACCCGCCACAAAGTGAGCAAGTGATGCTTGTCCATAGCGCGGCGGAGAATGGTATGGGCATTTTGTTTTTGGAGGCTGGGTCTTATGTAGTAGGTTGCGTGCGTAAAAATCGGATTTTTGACCTTTTTTCAGGGGAATCTTGTAAGCCAACAAAAAGGTCGCTTTTGGGGATTGTGAAACGCCCCTGCACGGATCAGAATCCGTCCATGCCGCCGCCGGGCATGCCGCCCATATCCCCACCCATATCGTCCATCAAGTCGGGCATTTCTTCTTCGATTTTTTCGGGATCTTGGCCCGATTCGAGCCGGTCAATGACCTCATCGAACTCCGGGCCGATGTCGCCGGCCTCATCCCCCAACTCATTCTTCATCTTGCGCATCAAGCGCCCCATGCTCTTGGGGTCATCTTCATCGATGTCCCACTGGCTGGGATCGGCCATATCCTCCATCCGGCTCTCCTCGGAGCGGATCGTCCGCACGCGGGAGATCAAGCGTTGGACTTCGTCGCTGCCGCAGTAGTGGCATTGGATCTCCGCCGCTTCCGCATCAGAAAAAGTGCGCCAAAATTTGGAAAAGCGACGACGACACTCTTGACAACGATATTCGTAAATTGGCATCTTTTCTCTCCTTTCAAAAAGTGTGATATAGTTGTAATATGGTAAAAGTCATTTTACATTCGCCGTTTAGTTTTGAGAGGTGCAACGCGCTGTTCGGCTGATCATCTAATTCATTTAATTCAAGTGCGTTGCACCTTGCTCTGCTCATAAAACTGAACAGATACCTACCTGCTACCTTCTGAGAAGCTGTAAACACATTTTCTCAAGCCAGAAGCGCCCACCATAGCTTCCTGGAAGATTCGTCAAAAGTCCAAAGTTAAGTTAAGTCGATTATACGAGAAAACTGTACGAGGAGCAAGTCTATGCATAATGCTGATGTGGTCGATCCGTATGATTTTCAGCCGCAACCCCTGTTGATCGTGATCTCCGGGCCGTCGGGGGTGGGGAAGGACACCGTTGTGAGCTGGATGCAGGAGCGGGGGATACCCTTCCACTTTGTCGTGACGGCGACCTCGCGCCCGCCGCGTCCCGGCGAGGTGCATGGCGAGGATTATTTCTTCGTCTCCGAGGCGGCGTTCGAGACGATGATCGCCGAGGATGAGTTGCTGGAGCACGCCGTCGTCTATGGCCAGTACAAGGGCGTGCCCAAGCAGCAGGTGCGCGAGGCGATGGCCAGCGGCAAGGATGTGGTGATGCGCTTGGATGTGCAGGGCGCCGCGACGGTGCGTGCCATCGCGCCCGACGCGGTGTTGATCTTTCTCAGCGCCTCTTCGGAGGTGGAGCTGTTTGATCGCCTGCGCCGGCGCAAAATGGATACGGAGGAGCAGGTGCGCCGTCGGATGGAGGCCGCGCGCGAGGAGATGCGCCGGCTGCCGATCTTTGATTACGTCGTCATCAATCACGAGAGTCACGTGGATCAGGCGGTGAATGACATTTTGCGCATCATCACAGCGGAGCATTTGCGCGTGCATCAGCGCCAGGTGACGTTATAATGCACGCGCCGCCGGATTTTGAGCCAATCGAATCTCAATCGCCGCCGATGCCGTTTCAGGGGGCCGTGCGGGTGCCGCGCCATTCGGTCACGTGGACGTATGTGCTGATCGGCATCAATGCGGTCATCTTCTTGGCGGGGATGGTACTGGGGGATTTTCTCCTGAATTGGGGCGCGCTGATTCCTGGGCGCGTGATCTATCTGGGCGAGTGGTGGCGGATCATCACGGCCGGATTTCTCCACGCGGGCATCCTGCACATCGGCTTCAATCTCTACGCGCTCTACTTTTTGGGCCAGGGCGTGGAGCGTTTCTACGGCGGGGTGCGCTTCCTGGCGATCTATGCCGTCTCGATGTTGGGCGGGAACGCCTTGGCAATGCTCTTCTCCCCCCTGGGCATTCCGACCGTCGGCGCGTCCGGCGCGATTTTGGGGCTGGTGGGCGCGCTCCTGGTCTACTTCTGGCAATACCGCGATGACCTGAGCGGCGCGCGCCATCGATTCCGCAAGATGCTGGAGATGGCGCTGCTCAACGTCGCGATTGGCCTCTCGCCGGGCATCAGCCTGTGGGGGCATTTGGGCGGCGTGCTCGCGGGCGCCTCGATGGGATGGGCGCTGATGCCACGCTACCAATTTCGCCGCGAAAGCTTCCAGTTGGAGATGGGCGGCCTCCAACTGCCTCAGTGGATTGCCGGCATCCTCGTGAAGTTCTTCTGGCTGGGGCTGATCGCGTTGGCCTTCTGGGCGCGAGGGTAAGGTTGGGAATACAAGAGGAGATACAAAAGGAAACTCTCAGGGTCTGTAGTCTTGACGGTTACTCCGTCTGGCTTCGCAGATAGTATCTGCCTGATTAGACTCGACCCTGAGAGTTGCTAAGCGCTTTTGTACTTTGATTATACAAAATGTTTTTTTCGGTGTCAATAGCCGCGTCAAAATTCATATAGTGTCAAAGAATTGAGGACGTTGGAACTAATAGAATCGACGACTCCCACTAAACAAAAAATCGGAGGATGAGGAGCAAAACATAGCATTAGTTTTGACTGCAAACCTGAGAGCGGAATAATTAAAAACGAGGTTCGGATCGCACTTATATATTGATCCTACTTATGATTCTACTGAAAGAAGGGGGACTATCTCACGCCAAGATGCAAAGTCGCCAAGATTTTTAAGGTTTGATTTAATTTTATTCATCAAATCACCGTTTTTGATCACGAAAATTAACCTTTACCTTATTTTTCCTTAGCGGCTTTGCGAGCCCCTTTAGCTTTTTTCAGTGGAATCATAACACTAAGTACTTGAGTAGAAATTTCCTGGTATAATGCATAGACAAAGTAAAATTACTAAAACCGGAGGAGATATTATGAAATTCGGGCATGGTTCAGGTTAGATTAACACATTGCCCCCAGGCCACTTTGTGCCAAAATAGGTTTAGCGAAAACCAAGGCACAAGGAGGCAACCTGTGGGCGCAAGAAGAGATGATATTACGGGTCGGGAAAGAGCCAAAATTACGATTGCGGTTTTGGATGACGATCGGGAGTGGGGCACAGTGAGCAATCTGGCCACGAGATACGCGATCGCGCGGCAAACAGTCTACAACATCGCCGCTGCGGGAGAGCAAGTTCTGATCGAAGGACTGGAGCCAGGGCCTCACGGGCCACAGCCACTGGAGAAAACGATCTCTGTAGATCGGAATCGTCTGAAACGTGGCATGGTCGTGCTGACCGGAGAAGGTGTGAGTCAACGAGGTGTCTCGCGTTGTCTGGCGGGGCATAGTTTGAAAGTCGGTTGTTTTGCATAGCGCGCCAGCGAGTGGCTAAAAAC
>JBKHCQ010000210.1:0-6518 GCA_046541755.1 Anaerolineales bacterium
TCGCGCGCGCCCTCCGGCGTCGATTTGAAGAGATACGGTGTTTCGATCTCCAAGAAGCCATACGCGCTGAGATAATCCCGGATGAACTTGACGACCGCGTGGCGCAGAGCTAAATTCCGCTGCATCCGCGCGCGGCGCAGATCCAAATAACGATAGCGCAGGCGCAGCGCCTCGTCTGTGGTCGCATCCTCGTGCTCATAGATGTAGAAGGGCGGCGTCTGCGAGGTATTGAGGATGTTCACCTCGTGGGCCGCCACCTCGATCTCGCCCGACGGCCAGTCGGGGTTGATCTGATCTTCCGGGCGCTTCCGCACGCGCCCGCGCACCTGCACCACATATTCACCGCGCACCTCCGAGGCCGCCGCGTGCGCCTCCGAGGCGATATCCGGGCTGGCGATCACCTGCGTCAACCCATCCCGGTCGCGCAGCGCGATAAAAATTACACCGCCGTGATCCCGACGCCGATTCACCCATCCGGCCAATACCACTTCCTTGCCCACGTGTTCGGCGCGCAACTCTCCACACGAATGACTCTTGAGCATGTCAACTCCTTCCCCTAGAACCATAGAACTCGTCCAATAACCACCACACCACTATACCACAGCGAAGCCCGCGAGCAAGCGCGCGCTTGCTATCACGGGTAGCTCTAGTAAGGTTTGAAACTTAATCCCCTAGATTGCCAAAATTTGTAAATACCATTATATTAGATATAATCATAGTTAGAATGGAAGGGGTGACGAGTCTTTTACCGCGGTGGCTGATAGAGTGGCTCCAAGTCTACATTGTGCCGTTCTTCCAAGTTCAGGCACGAGTGCTGTTGCGAGCCTTGTTGTACGGTGTCACAGATACAGTCCTCTTTATCAGCCTGCCGCTGACGATAGGGATGGGAAGCCAAGCTATTTGGCGCAGCCGGTATCAACTCACCTCAATCCAGCAACAACAAGTAGAAAAATGGGCCAGTGTCTCCCAGATTATCGCTTATCAAGAGGATATTCCCCCCATCGTCCCACTGGTCTTGTGGTATAAAGAAAATGGCCTCAAATCCGAAAATCCGGCCAATTGCGAAGGCATTATGGGGCTGCACACGGCCGTCAACTCCGGCGAATTGCCTTGCTTCCCCACCGGCCCGATTAGCACTTGGGAAATCGCATATCAATTGTTCTTAGGCGCTCGCACCTTTAAATCATACTGCCCGGAGGTGACCTACACTACAACCAATCCCAAAATTTTGCAACGCTGTTATCTTCGGTATAACGCAGGCCCAAAAACGCAACAAGATCCGGGCAAATCTGCCTATGTGATGAACGGCTACGACGCCGCCCATCAGGATATGATCCTAACGGATATAAGAGGGCAAACCTATCAACTCAGCGCTTTGGGAGCCTGGCCAGTGCATTTGAGCATTCAAATGCAATTGGCGCAGCGCAGTTCCCCTATGGCGCCGCCCATTTTCTTGGCGCCCACGATGTTGAGCCAAGAGGTGCTTGATAAAGCCTGGACAAGGACCGCCGACATTTCCATCAATGGGCGCAAGATCGCCCCCGGCGGGCAGCGGATGTGTCGCCATCCGGTCGTGGAAGATTGTTTTATCGCGCCCCACGACGATGGCGATCCAACGCTCCGGCCATCGGGAAGCCCGCTATTAGTGCCGCCGGATCAGAGCAGCCCTCTCACCTGCGGATTACTTCCCGGCGTCGATCTGACGCCGCCAAAAGCGTCCCTCGTCCTGGCGCCGATGTCGGGCTATCTCAAGCGCTACACGGACGAGTTCGGACATCTGGCCGTTCAAATTGAAAACGAAGAGTGGATTGTCTGGATCACGGGACTGCGTTCGTACACCCACGCGGAGGGGACGGTGACCTCGGAGACGCCGATTGGCGCGATTGGCGGAGCTGGGCGTCACACCGCTAGTATTCACTACGCCGTCTATGACAAAGTCAAGGGCGGATTTGTAGATCCGATAAGTTTTATTCCGATGGGTATGTGCCCCCCCGCCGGATAAGCCGGATAAGCCGGATAAGATGGATAAGATGGATAAGATGGAAGAGGATGATGGGTGATGGAAGATCGTCTGAACTTTTTAATTGGTTGAAAGGAGAATCAACATGAATGCTGGCGCTTTAATCACGATGTTCTTCATAGCCGTAGCTATGATCTGGGGCTTCTGGCTGATCTTTAAACGGGATCTTCTCTCACAGAATATTGGGAAGCTGGTCTCGTATTTCGCAGGGGTGATATTCACCCTCCTCATCGTTTTGTGGATCACCTCGATGTTCCTGCCATGGTGGACCGTTCGCCTGGTGGAAAACACACGGGAATCCGAAAACGTGCAGGTCCTCCAACAGGTAGGACGCGATCTATGGGAGGAAGCGATGAGCAACCCCTCGACCGTCTCGGAAGTCACCCCAGAGCCAACAGAGCCGGGGGGATCACCGGGTACCGGTATTATTCCCACCCCCACAGCCGCCCCTCAGACCGAGGAGAGCGGCGCCATCTCTGGCCAATCCGCTACCGGCGGAAGCACTCACACCGTCCAATCGGGGGAAACTTTGTATAGCATCAGCCGGCGTTATGGCGTCTCAGTGGATGCTATCAAAGTTCGTAATAATCTTGGCAACGACAACATCCAGGTCGGACAAGAACTTGTTATACCAACCCCGTGAGTGAATTAGAGACATCCCAACCCCAAAACGAGCGTCGAACATCTGCCGCTCAGGGTATACTCAAGAGACTATCTGGGTTTTATGATAGGCTAGTTCGCCCCTTAACCGAAAGCTTCTTCCCCAAGCCGCACTACTTGGAGGGAGAAACCGTGGAGCGGGTGATAGATATGCATCCCTATCGTAAACAGATGCCCCAGATCATGGGGGTGTTGGGCATCTTTGTCTTTATCTTCTCGCTGATTGGATTTGGTTCTGCCGCGATTATCCAACACAGCAGCGGGGAGATGATCGCTATAGGGGGACTGATCTTCGCCCTCCTTCTGATCTTCAAAGCTATTGAAGGATGGGTCGCCTACCATCAATGGGAATTCATCCTGACCGACAAGCGCATTATTCTCGTCACACCGCACCCCGAACGGAAAGGTTTTGCCGATGCAGTTTACTTGAAACGAGGAAAAATTCAGGTTCTCGACACGAACTTCTCCGAAAATCCGATTTGGGGGTTCTTCCAAACCATCACCGGCTCACGCGATGTTATGTTGAGCATGAGCGGTTATGAATTCTACGAAAGAGGCGCGAAGGTCAAAGGCGGCTTGCGCTTCCCGGATGTCGCACGAGAAGATATCGACCAGCTAGAAGAACTGATCTTTGGCGGATAGGGGCGTTCCAAATAAGCCCGCACCATTCCACACCCGCGCGCTCGCGACCCAACTCTGGTCCAGCGTGGAATTAAGCCTAGCCAGGACTTCGTAAAGCACGAAGCGCAACCAGACGATGGATGAGAAAAAGCGGCCTAAGTCAAACTTAGGCCGCTTCTCTCATTTCCGGGATCCATGCTCAAAACTGCGCGCCGATGTGAAGGTCACCTCCGTTTGATGTGGATGATCCCGGCCATAACTATGGGCAGGAGCGCGGGAAAGATGGCGCATCCCTTGGGATTGACGCCCTCGACCGGCATCATCGGGCGCTTATAGCCGGGCGTTGGCGTGATGGTCATGTAAACCGGCGTCGGGGCGGGCGGCAAGACCGCCGTGGGCGGTAAATCCGGCGTGGGGGTAAGCGTGGGCGTCGAGATGCGGATCGGCGTCTCGGTGGGTACGGGGGTCGCGGTGGGCGTGATGTACGGCGTCGCGGTGGGCGTGATGTACGGCGTGGCGGTCGGCGTCAGCACGGGCGTGGCCGTCGGCGTCAGCGCCGGCGTGGCCGTCGGCGTCAGCACGGGCGTCGCGGTCGGCGGCGATGTAAAATCGGCATTTCGATATTCCGCCGCCAACTCCGAGGTTAGATTGAGGTACGTATCCCCATAGTTGACCGACGGCTCGATGTGGGTGCCTTCCAGCCACTCATTGAAGCTCGTGATCACCACCCAATCCGCCTCACTGCGCATCGCGCCCTCCCAACAGGTGCGATAATAATTCCCACCATCGCGAGGGCGCACAAAGGCATCCGAGCGCCCCGTCACCAGATCATTGTAGCCAGGCATGACCGTCGCGACCCAGTAACGAAAAACCCCATTGGCTTGATTCCACGCGCGGACTTCGTTGCCCCAGCGCGCCAGGATAGAATTCGGCTGATCCGACCACGCCACGCTGTAGAGATACAAGCCATCGAAGACCGCCAGATACTCCAGATTCGCGCCCTCCGCGATCCAGATCATCTGATGATTAGGGTCCACCTCATTGCGAATGGCCTTCCAGCTATTGACGGAGAAATTCTCCTGTCGCCAGAAGAAGACGACCGGCCGGCCATCCACGCGGAGATAGGCCGCGTGCTTAGTGTGCTGATCGCGCAGGGATTTGAGCGCATTTTGCACCACAACCGTCGTTTGAAGAAAATTCGGCGAGCCTAAATCCACCGAGACCGCCGCCTGGGTGCTATAACGACGCGCTTCATCCAACAGAGCGCGGAAATTCGTCTCGGTAGGATTATTCTCTGTACTAGGGCCATACCACGCGAGCACCAACGCATCGATGCCGGCGCGTTTTGCCTCCTGCACGTGGCGATCAATCGCCGCCGCCGAGAGATAGGGCTGCCCCGGTTGATCCGAGAGCGATTTCTCCCACGTGGCCCAATCAAACCACGCATAGTAAAACGCCAGCACCAAACGCTCATCCTGCGTGCGCGCGGGCATAGGACGCAAAATCAAAAGCGACACAACCAATAAGAGACCCAAAAGCCAAAAATGTTTCCGTTTCACGATAACCTCCTAATGACAGGCGAGGAAAAGTATAGCCCAGGGCGAGATAAAAAACAAGCAAAGTTAGGCCTGGTTTATCGAGCTACGGGGACTAAAGTCCCCTGGACAGGCCTGGCGGCCAACCGTCTGCCTTCGCGGACGGCGCCTGTCGAAGGGACTTCAGTCCTTGAGCAAGTGTCAACCTCATCATCCAGAAAAATGAATCATCCCAAAGTTGGGCGCGCGGCCCGATGATTGCTACTTCCCCAGCTTATGCTACACTAATAACGTACAGGAAAATGGCTCTCAAAAAGGTCATCTTCCTGCGGAAATTTTTCTAGTCCACACATAGTCAAAACAGAAGGAGGTATCGATGTCACATAAGCGATTTGGATCGGTTGTGCTGTTCACAATCCTGGTATTGCTTCCCGTGCTAAGCGCCTGTGGCGCCCAGGAAGCAGCAGCCCCGGAAGATTTCAAATTTGGCGTCGTTATGGTCGGCCCCTACAACGATCACGGCTGGAGCCAGGCCCATTACGAGGGCGGCGAGTATGTTGAGGAACAGATTGCCGGCGCCGAGATGATCTACTTGGACAAGATGAATGCCGCCGACCGCCCTGAGACCACGATGGAGCAGGTCGTTGACGATATGATCAGCCAAGGCGCGCAGCTCATCCTCACCACCTCGGATGATTTCCAAGACGATACCGACGTCGTCGCGCAAAAATACCCTGACATCCCCTTCATCAACATCTCCGGCGATCACGCCAAGTATGGCACCGCCCCCTCCAACGTCGGCAACTACATGACCCAAATGGAGTATATGAAGGCGGTGGCCGGATGTCACGCCGCGCTGCGCACGCAGACCGGACACATCGGCTATCTAGGCCCGCTCATCAACAACGAGACGCGCCGCCTGGTCAACTCGGCCTATCTCGGCGCGCGTCACTGCTACGAAGAGTATCGCGGCCAGAACCCCGACGATCTTCAATTCACCGTCACCTGGATCGGCTTCTGGTTCAATATCCCCGGCGTGACATTAGACCCCACCGAAGTCTCCAACGACCTCTTCAACTCCGGCGTGGATGTGCTGCTCTCCGGCATCGATACCACCGAGGGCATCGTCGTCACCAAACAACGCGCGGATCAGGGCGAAGCGGTGCTCAACATCCCCTACGATTACCGCAACGCCTGCGACCAAGCGCCTTCTATCTGTCTGGGCGTCCCCTATTTCAACTGGGGGCCGGGTTACTTAGATATCGTCACGGACGTGATCGAGGGCACATGGGAGCAAGATTGGGTCTGGGATGGCCCCGATTGGGATGACATCAACAACCTGGAGACCACCGGCGCCGGCTACATCTTCGGGCCGGCGGCTTCAGATGAAGACATCGAGATGTTAAACGAATACATCGCCTACCTGGCCGAAAATCGCTGGGATGGGTTATTCAACGGCCCGCTGAACTGGCAGGATGGCACGCCATGGCTCGCCGAGGGCGAAGTCGCCACCGAGGACGAAATCTGGAACTCGCCGCAACTCATCGAGGGCATTGCAGGGCCAAGCCAGTAATCAAAATTTACCCTTGCGAAGGTTGCGCAAGTAACCTCAAACAGTACGTATTAGATGCAGATGACCAATTCATCTGTTTACCATGGCTACTTGTGAACCTTCGCAAGGG
>JBKHCQ010000211.1:0-6402 GCA_046541755.1 Anaerolineales bacterium
CACTAAACGCTATAGGATGCTAACTATATTTACAAAAAATAGCGGAAAGTAAAGTAAAGGTTAATTTTCGTGATCAAAAACGGTGATTTGATGAATGATTCCCCTGAAAAAAGGTCAAAAATCCGATTTTTACGCACGCAACCTACTACATATATGAAATTCACGCGCGAAAAACCTACATCTAGTAGTAAATTTCTAAAAAATCGGATTTTTAGAGTTCTTTCAGTAGAGTCATGAATAAAATTAAATCAAACCTTAAAAATCTTGGCGACTTTGCGGCTTGGCGTGAGATCGTTCCCTTCTTTCAGGAGAGTCACTCCTTCATTGAAAACTCCTCTTACAAATGATCATCACTTGAATAACAACAGATTAACCAGCCGATAGAGCAACACGCATCCCGTCACCCCCAACGGGATGCCGGTAAACATCCCCGCGCCCAACGACCCCCGCAAGCGCCGGCTCTTGAGGTAGCCGGCCACGTGAATCACGCCGTTCCCGATCCCCAACAGCGCGCCGCCGCAAGCCAGCCAGTAGCCAGCGGGCACAGCGTATAGCATCAGGAACAAGGGCGCATAGTTTACTACAACCAGCGCTGACGCTACCCCCAGATATCTCTTGAGTGAACCGACCGGCTTATAGGCTTCCATGCCGATTTCCTCAAAGATGTGCAGGGTTTGTAAGAGCAACAACAAGCCGTACAGACCAAGAATGGGATTCATCTCGATTTACCTCATACCCCCAAGCGAATGTCCATATTGCCCAGGGTTGCTTTTTTGCGATAACTGCCGATCCGGTAGAGTGTCGTCCAGGTCGTATTGTTGAACCAAGGGCTGGATGTGCTATTCATAGGTAAAGGCTCCTCCTTATCCTCGGCGACTACTGATCCGAATATATGAAATGACCTTGGGACTCTTCAGGAATTCTTCGGGCGCCATCGTCGCCTTTAGGACTGCTTAGGGGGATGTCCGGCAAAATCCGAAAGACCCAACGTTGGTTTTGAATTGCTCCGTCAATTCGGTTGGCAAGCGCATCACCCAGTCGATAAACCGGTACCACAACAGCACATCGCGCTTGAAGTAGAAATTGGGTAGAGAAAGACCTGACGGGTTTCCAAAACCCGTCAGGTCTGGCCCTGGAATTCGGCTCGGTGAGCGCCCTTACTCAGCAGGCGCGCGCGCTGGTTGACTCAGCAAGTCGTCCATAAACTGCCGGAACTCATCAAGCGATTTGGCTATCACAGCTTGCGTGTGTAGCGCCTTCAAAACCTCGGTGTCTTCGATGGCGTTGATACGCTCAATGATAGCAGGGCCGGGTATACCAAAACGAATATTGAGCACATCCACCACATCCTCGCGCGCTTTCTGCTGAATGCCTTGCTGAATGCCTTGCTGAATGCCTTGCTGAATGCCTTGCTGAATGCCTGCTTGAAGACCTTCTTCTTTAACTAACTGATACGTCTGCGTCATGTAGGCCATCTTTCGCTCCTCCTCATACGTAATGACTCTGGTTTTGAATTGCTCCGTCAATTCGGTTGGCAATTGCATCACCCAGTCGATAAACCGGTACAACAACAGCACATCGCGCTTGGTGTATCCACGCTCGTACAACATTCGCGTCAGCCGCCACTTCAGAGCATAGCGCTCTTCGGGTTTCCCCCGCGTCGCCTGGGTATGCAAGTGCGCCAACACCACCACCGCAAAGGGATTACGATGCTGCTCCAACGCGGCGATGCGCTCTCGATAATCCAACAACTTGACCACCGGAAACGTCAAGTTGATCTCGCAATCCCACAGGCTGTAGCCATAATGGGTCGGACGCCAGTTGGGGTGTTCATCTCCCAAGATCGCGAAGCTGGCAACCTGTTGATGGTAGCGGTCGAAGAGGCGATAGTTATAGACATACATCCGCTCCGCAAAGTCGGTTTCGTACTGACTTTGCACCTCCAGATGGATGAGTACCCACGTGGCCTCCCCGCTCTCGCGCCACACCTCGACCAGCTTATCCACCGTGCGACGCCCGGTAGGCGCCTCGGGCGCGATCTGCTGAAGCTCTTTATCCAGAAAGCGATACTCCTTTGACCAATCAATGTCCGCTGCGGCCCGCGGGAAGAAGAAGGCGAGACACTCGGCGAAGTAGACCTCCAGCGCCTCCTTCCAGGGGCTGTCGTAGGTGTCCGTTGCTTGGGGATCAGTCATAGAAACTCCTCATCACGCTATCATCACGTTCTAAGGTCATTGTAAACCGTTTGATGTTTTGACGCAAATACCTCTTGCCCTGGTTTTTCTCAGTATGAGGTAGAAACATAGAGCGTTGGCTACGAACGTCGCGCCCCGAAGGATTAGGACGTGAGGGCGCGACTCGCGAGGTAGCCCACCCCCGCCACCAAGATGATCGTCGCGCCGGAGGTCAGATCCCAGGCGTAAGAGAGCGCCAATCCCAACGTGACAAAGAGCATCCCCAAGCCGCTGGCCGCCACCATCATCCACTTCATGTCCTTTACGAAGCGCCCGGCGATAGCGGCGGGCATCGTCAGCATGGCGATGACCATAATCAGGCCGACGACGCGCATCATCATCACGACCGTCAGGGCGATCATGGCTAACAGCATCAGGTACAGCGCATCCACAGGGACATTTTCCACGGTGGCGAAGGTCTCGTCGAAAGAGATGGCCAGCAGTTCCTTGTAGAACAGCGCCGTCAGGGCGATGATGATGCCATCCAGCGCCAGCATTACGACTAAATCGGAGCGCGGCACGGCCAAGATGCTGCCGAAGAGATAGCTCATCAGATCGGCTTTGTAGCCGGCAGTCAGATCCACCAAGATGATCCCCATTGCCATGCCGATGGCCCACAGCGCGCCGATGAGCGTATCCGCGCGCTCGCGCGTCCTGCGCTGCACCCAGCCCATCACCAGCGCCGCCATCAGGCTGAAAGCGATAGCGCCCGCGATGGGGAAGTAGCCGGGACGCTGGCTTTGCGCCGCCGCCGATCCCGCCAAGAGCGCGGGCGCGACGTTGTACTTCAAGAAGTAACCCAGCCCGATCCCGCCGTAGGCCGCGTGCGCGATGCCGCCGCTAATGAAGACGATCCGATTGACCACCACAAAGGCGCCGATCACGCCGCACGCCACGCTGACCAACAGTCCGGCCAGCAGCGCATTTTGCATAAACGTATACTGCAAGACTTCGATCATCTCGCCTCCCTCACTCGCTACGCTCGTGCTGATGCACGTGAAAATGTTCGGGGAACACCCGATGCGGCACGCCGTGCGCGATCAAATCCACCGGGCACTGATAGGCCATCTCCAACATCTCCGGCGTAATTTCCTTCTCATCGTGATAAAAGAGATAGCGATTGACGCACCCCACAGTCTGCACATAAGATGAAACGGCATTCATATCGTGAGAGATCAAGATAATCGTCATCCGCTCGTTGAGCTTGCGCAGCAGTTCATAAATGTTACTGCTGACCTGGGGATCGACGCTGGCGGTCGGCTCATCCAGCAGGAGGATCGCCGGCTCCTTGACCAGCGCCCGTGCGATGTAGACGCGCTGGCGTTGCCCGCCGGAGAGCGCGCCGAGGGGCCGATCCCGCAGCGCCAACATCTCGACGCGCCTCAACATCTCCTCGACGATGGCGTCGTCCTCGGCGGTGTAGCGCCGGAGCAGACGCCGCCGCCCCACCCGGCCCATGCGCGCCGCCTCCCACACGCTGATGGGGAAGTCGCGGTCGAACTCGACCTGCTGCGGTACATAGCCGATATGCGCGCGGCCCTCCGTGACAGGTAAGCCCATCACGCGCACCCGCCCGCGCGTCGGCGGGAGCAGGCCCAGCAGCACCTTGACCAGCGTGGTCTTCCCGCCGCCGTTCGGCCCGATCAATCCGATGAAATCGCGCTCGTGCACCGTGAGGTTGATATTTTCCAGCACCGTGTCATCTTCGTAACCGGCCCACAGCCCTTCGATTTCGATGACGTGGCGTCTGTGAGTGTGTTCTGACATCTATTAACTCCTTCGATTGGAAGTTGGACGTTGGACTACAGCGCCTCGGCGAAGGTTTCCGCGACCTGGCGCATATTCTCCAGCCAATCATACGCCAGCGGGGTGATGAGCAACACCTCGCCATCGATCTCGCGGGCGAGGGTCTCCGCAGCCGCCGTGCTGAACTCCGGCTGGGCGAAGATCATCTTGATTTGCTCCTCCCGCGCCGTCGCGATCACCTGCGTCAGCTCGCGCGCGCTCGGCTCCTGCCCGCCGACCTCGACCGGGATCTGCTCCAGGCCAAAGTCATCGGCGAAGTACCCCCACGAGGGATGAAAGACCATCAACTTGCGATGCTCGACGTTCTCTAACGTGGCGTGGATGTCGCGTTCCAGCGTCTCGATATCGGCTAAGAACGCCGCCAAATTCGCCTCATATTCCGCCTGATGCGCCGGATCCAACGCTGCCTGCGCCTCGTAGATCACCTCCGCCTGCGATTTCACCAACGCCGGCGAGGTCCACACGTGCGGATCGAGCGCGCCTTCAGCGGCGGATTCATCGTCGTGCTCGTGATGTTCATCGTGTTCATCAGCCTCGTCGTGATGATGCGCGGCCATCGGGCGCCGTTCGATATCCCGAAGGATGTCTACCATTCGCATCTCCTTATTGGCCGCCGCGATCTTATCCAACCACACCGCCTCGAAGTCCACGCCGATGCTGGAGTAGGCCGCCGCCGCGCTCAAGGCGCGCATCTGATCCGGCTGTGGCTCGTAGGTGTGCGGGTCCGCGCCCGGCTCGACCATCACATTCACCATCACGCGCTCGCCGCCGATGCGTTCCACGAAATACTTCCGGGGCATGATGCTCACCATCAATGTCAGCTCCCCCTCGTCGCCGGACGTTGCGCGTCCACAGCCGAACAGGTTCAGCAACAACATCAGGCCCACCATCCAACGCCCAATCCCTTGTTTATGCATGACAAAGCCTCCTGACAAAGCAACAAATAACAAATGGGTTAGAACCGCTCCAGCCACGATATTATTGATAAAGTTTTTCACTGCCTGGCGAAAAAAGAGCGTCACGCCTCCCGGCAATCGGGGCAGAGGCCGAACAACTGTAACAGATGATCCCGCACCTCGTAGCCCGTCCGTGCCTCCACACGCGCGATAAGATCGTCCAGGTCGTCCTGGCCGACGAATTCCACCGAGCGCCCGCACGCGCGGCACAAAATCGTGTGCCGGTGACCCGGCGAGGTCGCGATATAGCCGTGGCATCCCTCGCGCAGATGGACGCGTCGCGCCAAATCGAAGCGCTCGAACAGCTCCAGCGTGCGGTAGACCGTCACCAGGCCCAGCGAGCCGTGATGCGCCTGCCCTCGCGTGCAGATCTCCTGCGGCGAGAGGGGCGCTTGCGTGGCCATCAGCACCTCCATCACCGCGCGGCGTGGCGCGGTGATCCGATGCCCGGCCTGCGAGAGTGTCTCTTCCCAAGACGCCATAACGTTCAACCTCCCTGCATGCTCCATGCTGTTCTGTGAGCGCCTCGAATAGTGAAAATTCTCGATAAGGTCCATTTTATTGAAAAGAATTTTCAATAATTATCCCCCATCATAACAGCAGCGCGGGCGGTTGTCAAGCGGAAGAAGCTGGCCATGAGAAAAGGCCGAGACGATTTGAAAATTCGCCCCGGCCTTGGATTGTGAAGAGGGTAGTTATGCTTGCTCTCAGCCTGCTCCTACACGCAAAGGAACGTCCTGTTCTTGGGATCGAAGCGTCGATTGGATCAGCGTCATCAAAAACTCGCTCGCGTCAAGGATTTCCAACAACAGAAGCTCTCCATCCGGGCTGAAGTGCGCAATGAACGGCCCAGTATGTTCGGCGTGATCAATGGCCCCCTCAGCCGCCGCCTCGACCATCAATATATCCCCTTCTCGATCATAGGTTATTCTCATATCGCTCCTTCCGTCCTGGGTAAAAAGTGATCACGAGGTAGGTCTCGCCTCTCATCCGGTAAACGACCCGTAACACGTGGTGAGCGCTAACGCTTTTCTGTGCAATGAACTTATCTGGCGGCTGGGGATCACAAGATCGGGACTTCGCAAAGTGTCTCCAACTTGGCTAGGCGTTACCTCAAACTTTTTCCTCGCGTGGCGAGTATAATGAACCTCCACCATGCTTTACCCTCTTGATGATTTGTACTTGTTATTTGCATCGCACTTCCCTCTACATAATTATACTACCTAAAAGTATCACCTCCACAGAAATCGAAATCGAGTTTTCGAAGCAGATCCAAGGGAGTCTGAGATGCACGAGGTTGCGCGCTACACGGTTTGACGCGCACATCAACCCCGCCTTCTTTTGCCTCAATCCCCCAATCCTTGTCACTTAGCTAAAAGCGGGTAGAATGCCTAGAACAATGTCCG
>JBKHCQ010000212.1:0-6393 GCA_046541755.1 Anaerolineales bacterium
TGTGTTAATCCGTGTTTATCCGTGAGCTAAGAAGTGTTGGGTAGCTAGATGGGATTGGGCGCATTTACAAGTTGGGGGAGGACAGACTTCGGAAGTCTCGAATACTGCGCACATCGTTCTCGTAGACTTCCGAAGTCTTGACGCTCGTGCTCCCCCAAGTTTTGCATACGCCCGATGCGATTGTTAAGGTGCTGGTCAAACCTAATGCTAGGATGTTCTTATGCGATGGTTCTTATTCTTTGAAACCTCGCCGGACTATGCTAAGATAATGCCCACATCCAATCTTAGTCACTTTTAGTCACTTTTAGTCACTTGAGGCACTTGAGGAGAGCGCATATGCACCTCACCGAGCAAGAAACTGCGTGGCTGGCCGGCGATGCCGGCCCCGCGATCCGGCGGGCGATGGAGATCGTTGTCGCGCTGGGCAAGATCTACGGCGCCGAGCGCCTGATCCCCGTCGCCAGCGTGCAGATCTCCGGGGTCTCGTACCGGAACATCGGCGCGGCGGGGCTGGAATTCCTCCGGCGCTGGGCCGATGAGGGCGCGCGCGTTCGCGTCCCCACCACGCTCAATCCCACGGCGATGGATATGCAAGCGTGGCGCGTGCAGGGCTTCGATCCGGCGTTCGCGGCCAAGCAGCAGGAGGTCGTCGCGGTCTTCGCGCGGATGGGCGTGGGCGGCGGGCGGCCCATCCCCACCTGCACGCCCTACCTGATCGGCAACACGCCCGCGCCGGGCGAGCATATCGCCTGGGCGGAATCGTCCGCTGTCTCCTACGCCAACAGCGTGCTGGGCGCCCGCACCAATCGCGAGGGCGGCCCCGGCGCAATCGCCGCCGCGCTGACGGGACGCACGGGCGCTTACGGCCTCCACTTGGATGCGGCGCGGCGCGCCACGTTGCGCGTTGATGTGACGGCGTCTCCCCATTCGATTCCCGACTTCAGCGCGTTGGGCGCCATCGTGGGCCGGGCTGCCGCCAAGCGCGTGCCCTACTTCGAAGGCCTGCCGCTCGCGCGCGGCGATAATCTCTGGCGCGAGAAGCTCAAGGCTCTGGGCGCTGCGATGGCTGCGACCGGCGCCGTGGCGCTCTATCACGTCGCCGGCGTCACGCCGGAGGCCGCGACGTCGGCCATCTTAGCGGCGGATCACGAGATGTTGGTTGTGGATGATCTCGCGCCGGGCTACGCGCAGTTCAACGACGACGTCGCGAGTGTGGATTTGGTGTGGATCGGCTGCCCGCACGCCTCCCTGGCGGAGATCGCGCTGGCAGCGGAGGCGGTGCGCGGTCGTCGCCTGCGGACGCCGTTGTGGATCACTTGCGCGCGCTCCGTCAAAGACGCGGCGGCGGCCCAGGGCCTTGCCGCCGATATCGAGGCGGCCGGCGGACGGATCATCGCCGACGCCTGCATGGCCATCGCGCCGGTGAAGGAGTTGGGCTTCGCGTGCGTGGCCACGCCGTCGGCCAAGGGCGCCTTCTACCTGCGCAACCTGGCGGGCGTCGCGGCCCACTTCGGAACGTTGGAGCAGTGCATCGCGGCGGCGATCACAGGGGAGTGGAGGGCCATCGCGGTTGATGGTTCGGGTTTAGCGAGGGCCGAACTCGCTGGATGACACGCGGCATTTACTCCCGGCTTGATCAGAAACCCCATCACGGGCACGGCGGAGTCCTCTTGGGGAGGATAAATAATGCCGGCCCGCGCCGATTTTACTACGAAAGGATTTCGATTTTCATGATGCATTCATTCACCGGCCGCATCATCAAGGCGGGGCGCGCGGCGGGCGAGGCGTTGGTCTCGCCCGCGCCGATTGGCTTCTTGGGCGGCGTCGATGGTCAGACGGGCATTGTCACCGAGCGGGGGCATCCGTTGGAGGGGCTGTGCGTGGCGCATCGTGTGCTGGTCTTCCCCACCGGGAAAGGCAGTACGGTCGGTGCCTACGTGCTCTACCAATTGGCCGCCAACGGCCTGGCGCCCGCCGCGATCCTCAACGCGGAGAGCGAGCCGATTGTCGCCGTCGGCGCTATCATCTCTGAGATTCCGATGGTCGATCAGATCCCGCTTGAGGCCATCCACACGGGCGATCACGTCCGCGTCGATGGGGCGACGGTGCAGGTCTGGCCTCGCGAGGCCTGATGCAAGGGGCGTCCTCTCCAAATCCACTGAGGGAGAGTGTTCCTCCATGTATCTGCATCTGCATCTGCATTTGCTTCCATTTCGGGTATAATAGATATTGTAATCGGCCAAGATTTCTTCACCTATCCTAGACGCAAGGCAAGAGACGCAAGGAGGCGCAAACGATATGTCGACAATAATGATCGCCGTGGGTATCGTACTCATCATTTTGATTATCTTTATGCTATATGCTGTTTATCGATGGAGCACTCAGGAAGGCCATGGCGAGGACATCCCCCTCACCAGAGATGAAAAAATCGGCCTGGAAGAAGCTTACAAACACGAAAAAGAGGCGTTGGAGTCGGCTGAGAAATGGCGCGAGAAGACCCATGAGGTGTATCATTTTCAACTGGTATCCAGGGAGGTTTTGGATACCTATATCGGCGATCCCACCGAGGAAGCGTTGAAGCAGAATCTAAGACGCGCGCAAGAAGCTATCGAGACCCATAAGGAACGGCTGGAACAACTGCGCATCTATGCAGAACAGAACAACATCGATCTGGAGGCCGCTAAGGAGAATAAAGAGAATAAAGAAACCGAGGGGGACGGCAAAGAAGGTTAGCCTGCGGGCATCCGCTGGGGTGGAGGCGGAATGGCGGCTTCCCGCCGGCGCCGCTTCACCGCCACCCACGGCTGGCGCACCACAGCATGCACAGCCGCTCGTGCCGCCGCATCAGCGCGTTCAGACTCGCGCGGTCGCCCGCCTGCGCCTGGCGGAATAGCTCAAACTCTTGATTTCGGGTATACTCTTATCATGATAGAGGAACGTCAAACCGCCCAACCATTTCTGGTTGGGCGGTTCTTTTCTGGGGTGGGCTTTCCCCGTTTTATGGGTTGTTTTCGCCCCCTTGAATTATTGCGCATCCCCAGACGGGGGCTTTGAGCTAATAGGTGCGCCTTTTTCCAGAATACGATTTTACATCGTTTAATCTTTTGGGGCCTTGGAGGGTGAAGCGGGCGCCATCAACCCGTAGTAGAGCAGATCCAAGCCTTCATCGACGGCGGTATCCCACGCGAAGTTATTTAATTCATCGGAGAAGCAACTGCGCATAAAGAGGCGGAAGAAGTAGGTCGCCACGAAGGCGCCGGCCATCTCCGCGTCGATCTCGGCGCGGAAGCGGCCCTGCGCTTGGCCCTCGCGGATCAACGCCGTCAACGTTCGGGCTGGCGTGAGGGAGGTCTCCGGCTTGGCCTCCGGATTCTGGGGGGGATGGGTCATCGCCTGGCTCATCATTCGGCGCGCGATGTGGTGATAGGGCGCGAGTGCCTCCCAGAGCGCCATCATCAGTAAGCGAATGCGCTCATCGGCGGGCGCGCCCGCGCCGGGCGGCTCCGCCAGCAGGGGCTGGGTGCTCGCGTAGAGCATCGCGCCCAAGATGCTGTTTTTGCTCTCGAAGTAGTTGAAGAAGGTGCCTTTGGCCACATCGGCGGCCTTGGCGATTTGCTCTACGGTGGTCTCATCGAAGCCCTGCGTGCGGAAGAGGCGCTCTGCCTCGTTCAGGAGGCGGCGGCGCGTGCGTTCTTTGTGGCGATCCCAACGGGATGTTCGGGCATCAGATTCATCGAGCATAGTTGACTCCAGTCATAGTTGACTTGGGTCAGTATACCACGGTGGGGAAAATGTACAAAGGGAATAAGCGTGTCAGCGGAGGGGCGCGATTCACTCTCAGGGTTGCGCCCGCAGATAAATCATGGGTCGGTTGAAGGCCGACTGGGTATAGTTTGAAAGTCGGTTGCTTTGCATAGCGCGCCGGCGAAGGCCTTGCGAACGAAGCGGCCCAGTCGTTGCTGCAAAGTGTTGTGCTACCGCTCAATATGATTAGCTTGCCCGCTATTTTTGCTCACGGATTGATGGGTCTTTGGGGAGAACACGTTACTGTAGGCCTCCCAGAAATCACTGTAAGTACGGTTGGCCTTATACTCAGACGGAATCTGTTCCCATAGCTTGCGATAGGTCGCTACGGTCACCGATGGTAGTTAGCACGGAGCGCCTAGCCCATCTATGATACCACGCCGCGCGTCAGGTTCAGGAACATGCTCTCTAACGTCTCTTCCTCTTCCAGATAAGAGCGCACCTTGAATCCCGCGCGCACCAGATCAGAGAGCAGGTGGACGACCTCCGGCTCCTGGCCTTCCAGCGTGACCAGTAGTTGCTCCTCCGGGGGGGCCGAAGTGTTTTTGGTGACGCGCTCGACGCTCATCACATCGGGATGCTCCAGCAGCCAGACCTGCGCGTCATCTAAGCCGTCCAAGAAGCGCACGCGCACGCAGCGATGGGGGCGCAGCTTGGCCCGCACCGCCGTGACCGGGCCGGAGACGACTAATTTGCCCTCCTCGACGATGCCGATGTGTGTGGCAATCTCGTCTAATTCGCGCAGGACGTGCGATGAGAGGAAGATCGTCTTGCCCATCTCCTGGAGCACGCGGAAGATTTCGCGCAGATCGACGCGCGCGCGGGGATCCAAGCCCGCCGCTGGCTCGTCGGCCACAATTAACTGCGGATCGTGGACGAGCGCCCGCGCCAATCCCAGCCGCTGGCGCATCCCGCGCGAAAGCGAGCGCACCTCATCGTCGCGCCGATGGGCCAACCCCACCAGATCGAGCAGATCATCGATCATCGCGGGGCGCGTCGCCGGTTCAATGCCGAAGCAGCCCGCGAAGAAGTCCAGGTACTCGCGCACCAGCATCTCGCCGTACATGCCGAACTCATCGGGGATGTAGCCCAGGATGCGACAGACCTCGCGCGGCTCCTTGGTCACATCGTAACCGTCGACGCGAACCTGGCCCGCATCAAATTTCAACAGCGTGGCAATGACGCGAATGATCGTCGTCTTGCCCGCGCCGTTCGGCCCCACGAAGGCGTAGATGCTCCCCTTATCCACCGTAAACGAGAGTTTGTCTAACGCCGGGCGCTTGGCCTTGCGGTAGGTCTTGCTGACGTTCTCGACTTCTAAAATCGCGTTCATCCTATTCTTTCTCCTCTCGCGCGGCCAGCCACGCTTGCAGGTCTGCTAACACTTGGGGCGCGTGCTCAAAGGCGATGTTCTCCGGCAGCGCCTCGATGGGGAACCACTGCCAGGCGTCCGCTTCCGCGCCGGCGCTTGGCGTGTCCTCGGTCTCCGCGACGAAGTAGATGTTCAGTGTGGTCGATGTTTCATCCTGAAAGCGATAGGCATCCAGGTAGAAGCCCAGGAAATCCAACAGGCGAATCTCCACGTTGGCTTCCTCGCGCACCTCGCGGATTGCGGCGGCTTCCGGCGTCTCATCGACGTTCAAGAAGCCGCCCGGAATATCCCACGCGCCTAAAAAGGGCGCTTGTGTGCGTCGTATCAACAGGACGGCGCTTTCGCGCACGACCAGCGCGCCCGCGCAGGGCTTCGCGTTCGTAAAGTGGATGCGCCTGCAGAGCGTGCAGACGGGAATCTGCTCGCCGCTATTGCCGCCTTCATCTAAAGCGTGCAGCATCAATGGCGCGCCACAGCGCGGGCAGAAGTGATGCGTCAGCCCGCCAGCGGCCTCTGTGGCCGATGCCAGCGCCTCGAAGGCGAAGGGCGCTTCCCCAAAAGGCCAGCGTCCCGCCGCCCACGCCGCTTTGGCGAAGTGTTGCAGCGATTTGAATCTGTACTCTGCCCGCGTCGCCGCCGAGCGATCTGAAAATTCCCACGCCGCGATCAGCGAGACCGGCAGATGCGCGCGCGTGTAATTCGATCCGCGCCCCGCGCGATGTTCTTTCAGCCGCCGGGCCAAATCCGTCGTGATCCCGGTGTAGAAGGAATCATCCTTGCAGCGTAAAACATAGAGATACCACATAGACCCCCGCCTGCTTTGGAAATGAGTAGTGGAAATGAGTAGTGCATCCGCCAACTAAGTATAATCGTGATCGGCAGAAAAAAAAGCGCCCCGCCAAAATGGCGGGGCGCTTGGCCAATGGGAAAGCCTGTTTTAAAAACATCTTCATCAATTAACGGAAGTCGCCCGGTTATGTCGTGTGTTTAGGTCTGCATCGACCTCAAACGCTCAAATATGATGTCCGGTTGTGACCGGGTCAATGTGGGCGCTCCAATGATGTTGTATTTACCTTCCCACTCAGCTCACAAAAGGGTCTGAAAGTCAAAAGTCTGAAAGGCCAACAGAGGAAGCACACCTGGAGGCTTTTCTAGAAGTTTCACTCCTCCCCTCCGACGATGGTGAAGTTACGCTCGCGGCGCGGGGCCATCGTCCA
>JBKHCQ010000213.1:0-6373 GCA_046541755.1 Anaerolineales bacterium
TCGCCGGTGCGCCGCGCCTCGTCGGCGGCGAAGGCCATCAGGTGGCTCTCCAGGGCGGAGCGCGCCGTCGTCAAAGCCGTAGCTGGATCGCGGACGGCGCGCACGAAGGCCGCCATCAACCCCACGTCCCCGCCGCCGTGGCCTGAGCCGCTCGCCGGGTGCAGATCGGGGCGCAGCACCTCCACCTCACCGGTCAGATGATCGTGGATCTCGATGCGCTGCTCGTCGGCATAATAACATCCCCGCAAGGTCGCGCGCGTGCCGTCGTAGCGCATCGCGCGCCCCTCGCGATGGGAATGGCCGTGCATCGTCAGCGCCACGGAGGGGCCGCCGGCCATTCCCATCTCCATATTGACGACCTGATGATCCACCACATCGTTATCGCAGTGATAGATGCAGCGCCCGTAGGGGCCGGTCTCCAACGCGCGCCGCAATCCCGCCGGACTGAGATCCTCCGCGATGACGGAGCGCGGCCATCCGGCATAATCCTCCGGTATCGCTTGATCAGGCGCGTTGTGGCGCAGCGGCGTCAGATCCAAATAGAGGCGCGGCGCGTACCACGGGCACGTCTCGGCCACGGGACAGCCATCCAAGCAACGGGCGGGTGCGCCTGGCGGGGCGTTCTCCTCGCGATAGTGGATGAGCGATCCAAAAGAGCTAAGTCGCGCGCACGGCCCCAGATTCCAGAAGAGGATGTCCAGATCGTGGCAGCACTTAGCCAAAATCATCGGGCTGGCCGCCGCGCGATTGCGCCAGTTGCCTCGGACATAAGAATGGGCCATGTGCCAGTAGGCCACGTTTTCCCGATGCTCAACGGTGATAACCTTGCCCAAGCGTCCAGATGTCACGATCTCGTGCAGCGTGGAGAAAAAGGGCGTGTAGCGCAGCACGTGGCAGATCTGCAAGAGGCGGCCCTGGGCTTCAGCGGCGCGCGTCAAGGTCAAGCAATCGGCCAGCGAGGTAGCCATCGGTTTCTCTAAGAGCACCTCATAGCCCAACGCCATCGCGGCCATCGCGGGCGCCACGTGCAGTTGATCCGGCGTGCAGATGAGCGCCGCATCGGCCAGCTTCCCCACCCCGGACGCGAGGAGCGCCTCCCAAGTGGGATATTGCCGCTCCGGCGGGATCTGATGCTCGGCGGCGAAGCGGGCGCGCCGCTCCGGGCGCGGCTCGGCGACGGCGACGAAGCCTATCTCGTCGGGATGCCGGAGCGCATAGGGGCCATAGGCCTCGGCGCCGCGATTGCCGGCCCCGATCAGGACAGCGGTGACGGGAGACATTGGGGTATGAGATACCATGGGGACTCCTGTGGGAATTTAGAGTTAAGAATTAAGAATTGAGAACAATATGCCAAGGCTATCTCGCCACCCCTCTGTGGAGGATAACGTCTTTCTAAGCCCGACTTGGTCTAACTTTTAGCCTAATGAACTGAAGGAAATTGTCAAGACAAAAACCTTTATGAAAAAGGTATGGCGCTTTTATGAAAATGAAACGCTTGCCTCCATAAAATCACTTGTCCTTCTCTAAACTTATGCTATCCTTGTATTGAATCATATTATATACTCCAAAGTCAAAAGAGGGTTAAAATGATTATCATTCCATCCGCCATACCGATGAACATCGAATTTGAATGTGACGCTTGTGGACATCGCCAACCTTTCGCCATCCCCACGCCCACATGCGATGAGTGCGGAAATGATTGGATGGAAACCCGTTACGATTATGAGCGCATCAGCCGCTTGTGGCCGGATATTCTGCAACAACGGCCCTTCACGCTGTGGCGCTATCGCGAGCTGTTGCCGATGCGCAACGACGATTTTCAAATCACGATGGGAGAGGGCGGCACGCCGCTGCTCAAGGCCAAGAACTTGGGCATGATGCTCGGTATCCCCAATTTGTTCATCAAAGATGAGCGCCAGAACCCCACAAATTCCTTCAAGGATCGCCAAGCCTCTGTAGTGACCTCAATGATGAAGGAAGCCAACGTCACCGAGTTGGTCGTAGCCTCGACGGGCAATGTAGCAATCTCATATTCGGCCTATTCCGCGCACGCCGGGATCAAGCTGTGGACTTTCGTGCCCAGCCGCGTCCCGCCCGAAAAGATGCGCGAAATCGCCATCTACGGCAGCGAGGTAGTGAAGGTCACCGCCACCTACGATGCAACCAAGAAGGTCGCCGCGCGCTTCGCCGAGCACAAGGGTATCTTGGCAGATCGCGGCATCCGCAACATCGGCACGCGAGAGAGTATGAAGACCATCGCGCTGGAAATCGCGGAGCAACTCACCGCCGAGCTTGGCCCCTTGCAACCCGGCGTGCCGTGGCGCGCGCCCGATTGGTACATCCAAGCCGTAAGCGGCGGGATGGGGCCGGTGGGCGTTCACAAGGGCTACGAGGAACTATATCAAATGGGATTGGTGGATCGTATCCCCAAAACCGGCGTGATCCAAGTGGCAGGCTGCGCGCCGATGGTGCTTTCCTATCGCAAGGGATTGCGCGAGCCGGAGCCGGTGCAGAACCCAGAGACCCAGGTCATCACCATCGCGACCGGCTATCCCGGCCCGGCCTACACCCATTTGTATGACATCGTCAAAAAGCACGGCGGAGCATTCGAGACCGTTACCGATGCGGAGACCTTCCGCGCTTTGCACGTCCTGGCCAAAATGGAAGGCATCTCCATCGAGCCGGCGGCGGCGACGGCATTCGCCGGACTTTTCAAGTTGCTAAGTCAGGGTATTATTAAGCGTAATGAGGTGGTCGTCGTCAACTGCTCCGGCCACACCTTCCCGGTGGAGAAATTCCTGTTGGATAAGGATTGGCTGAAGGTAGTGCCGGCCAACGTCGCAACCGACACCGATATGGAGACGATCTCGGATCAGGCCACGACCACGCCCATCACCACGCCCTCACCGGAACCGCCGCCCACCGCACAAGCAACTCAACCATCAATGGGCGAGGGTCTGTTGGGCGCGTTAGATCAATTGGACGCCCGCGTGCAGCGCATCGCCATCGTGGAAGACAATCCAGAAGCCGCGCGGCTCCTCCGGCGCATCCTGCAGACGCGGGGAGATTTCCAAGTCGTGGAAGCTCATACCGGCAAAGAAGGCCTGCAACTCATTCACAGCACCAACCCGGATTTGATATTGTTGGATATGATGATGCCCGATATGGACGGGTACGCCGTACTTGACCAGCTCAAAGCCGATGAGGAATTTAAAGATATCCCCGTCATCGTCATCACAGCCAAAGAGCTAAGTCACATTGATAAACAACGATTGCAGGGACAGATTCAGATGTTGTTGCAAAAAGGGTCCTTTATGGATGAAGACCTCTTGCGCGGCATCAATGCCCTACTAGGAAGAAATGACAAAAAAGAGGCAGAAGAATGACGAAAATTCTTTACGTCGAAGACGATTTATCCAGCCAACGATTAGTCCAACGCATTCTGACCGCCGAAGGATTTGATGTCACCTTGGCGGAAGATGGTCTCAAAGCCATCGAGGCCGCGCGCCGCGAGAAACCCGATCTGGTGTTGATGGACATCAACATCAGCGGCCTCGACGGTTACGAGGTGACCACCCGCCTGCGCACCATCGAGGGGCTGGAAAAGGCCCCGATCATCGCGGTGACTGCCGCCACCCTGCAAGGGGATCGCGAGCGCGCGCTGGTCGCCGGCTGCAATGGCTACATCCCCAAGCCTATCGACGTGGACAAGTTCCCCGAACAGGTCCGCGCCTATATGGTCGGGATGGAGGAGAAGGTCGGCACGCCGGAGGAGGAAGCGGAGTATCTTCTGGAGTATAACCAGCGCTTGGTCAACCGCCTCGAGGAGAAAATCCGCGAGTTGGAGAATGCAAACGAAGAGCTACAGCGGATGGAGAAGATGAAGTCGGACTTCGTGGTGTTAGCCGGCCACGAGTTGCGCACGCCGCTCACCGTGATCTACGGCTATCTCCAGATCCTGCTGGCCAACCCGGCCATCCCCGGCGAAGAGGAGAACGAAGGCACGCCGCGCCACCTCCTGATCAAGGTCTCCGAGGCGGTGGAACGGCTCAGCCAGGTCATCCAGGACATCCTCAACGTCTCCCTGATCGACGCCAACCGCTTAGAATTGGCCCACGAGCCGGTCTTCCTCAACTCCGTCGTCCAATCCGTGCTCCATAACCTGCGCAGCTTCGGCCCGCAACGCCAACTGGTCTTCGAGTTAGGCCAGGGGTTGAAGAAAGCGCCGGTCATCGAGGGCGATCCGCGCCGCCTGCACCAAGCGCTCTGGAACATCGTCAGCAACGCCATCAAATATACGCCGGATGGCGGCTCCGTGGAAATCGAAGCGGAGACGCTGGAGGATGTGGTGCATCTATGGGTCCAGGATACGGGCGTGGGCGTGCCGCAGGAGCAATTGGCGCATATCTTTGAGCGCTTCTACGTCCTGGAGGATACGGCGCTCCACCGTTCCAGCAAGACCGCCTTCAAAGGCGGCGGGCTGGGCCTGGGTCTGGCCGTGACCAAGGGTATCATCGAGGCGCACAACGGCAAAGTCTGGGCCGAGAGTCCCGGCTACAGTGAGGAAGAGTTGCCGGGCAGCACCTTCCACATCCTCTTGCCCATCGGCAATCCATTCGACAAAATGGATGAGGATGAGAAAAAGAAGAAGAAAGAATAAGAAGAAGCCCGCCCGCTTGGAAGTTGCCAAGAAACGCATTTGTGGTACAATAATCATCGTCGAGGTGGCTGTGGCCTAATGGATAAGGCACCTGACTGTGGCTCAGGAAAATGTGGGTTCGAATCCCATCAGCCACCCCAAAGGCCGGACAGCGATTGTCCGGCCTTTAGTTTTACAAGCCCCCGTGGCGCAATTAGGACAGCGCACCTGGCTTCGAACCAGGGGGTTGTAGGTTCGAGTCCTACCGGGGGTATTGCTGTACCCGTTATGGCAAAATAGCGCCACGCTATGGAGCTGTAAAGGTTCAGTTGGGGGGCCGCGTCTTCTCCGGCAAGAGGTTGCGCGGCCCCTATGGTTTGGAATCTAGTCCGATGGCGCTACTTCTTTCTCCTCGAGTACACCGCGCTCTTTCAAGAAACGCCTTGCTTCCTCGTCGGAGACAACCCAATTGCGCCCCACATTCTGGGCTTCAATTTTGCCAGCGTTGATTAGATTGCGAATTTGACGTGATGTCAACCCTGACTTTTCTGCCAACTCGGCCGTCGACCAAAGCATCGTTTACCTCCGTGTTTTCCGTTTCTCATTTCGGAACATCTATATAATAATTTCCTATTGAGGTATTGTCAAGCCCCAATTTGCGATTTTCGGGCAATTCCGAGAGGCTTCGGCAAAAATCGACAAAACCACACCACTAGATATAGGGCAAAATGGCCAAAAAACCCTTCACAACCCCCACATCTAGTGGTATCCGCACCAAACTTTAAAATTTTACGAAAGCGACAAACTCAAGCGCTCTGGATCCCTCCAGGGCGCTTTTTGCATTGGGGATATGTCAGTGCGCCAGATCGAGGACGAGATCGCGCGGGTGGGGTGCGGCGGATACCGGCGGCGGCGCTTCGGGCGCGAGGGGCGGGAGCAGCTCGCGGAGCTCATCGGGGATGACGATGACTTCTTCATACTCGCCCGGATGGATGAAGACCAGCCCCAGGTAGTAGAGCCTTTCGGCGATGGAAGCGGGATCGCGCCAGGGGGTCTGGGGGCTTTCTTCGCGCCACGGACGATACTCGCGGATGGAGCCGAAGCGCGTCTCGAAGAGATGGCGGGGCAACGAACCGGCGGCAAGATGCAACGTCCGTAGCACCAGATGCGCCTGCGGGGGAAGCTGATCCAGCGTGTTTTGCAGGAGTGAACGGTCGCCCAACCACGCTAGCGTGTGACGTAAGGCATCCTCCTTGCTGAGTTGCGCATCGAAAGTTCGACCATGAGCATACGCAATCGCGCGCAACATACGCCAACTGTGGGCTTCCAACAGGGTCTTCAAATTCGTCATAGTGAACCTCGCGTGAGTGCTCGGATGCAACAGCGCCTCTAGTGTACAGGCAAAAACGAATTTGACATCTCCTCAAAATGCGCCTATAGTGAGGGCGTGGGAGCGCGCAGGAAGGTTAGAATGCCCCCTAAAAATTGCCTCCGTGACGGAAACGGCGCTGAGAGGCGCAGAGCGGTGATTTCGGGAGCTTTTGGGGGTTTGGGGCGGTTAGAAGACGGTATAAAATTGACCCCAAATGTACAAAAAACACGACCGTTTTGGAGGGTGACGGAAACCGAAAAAAGTGCTATCAAAATCGCGTCCTAGCTCGCCCTAGCGCTGTTTTTCACCCACGAGGCAAACTGGAGTATGGCCACAGATCGAACCCTTTGAGGGATGGAAAC
>JBKHCQ010000214.1:0-6345 GCA_046541755.1 Anaerolineales bacterium
GATCTCGCCCTGGGGCGGGAAGGCCACGCGCACAGGTAGATCGCTGGCGTATTCGATCATCGTCGCGAAGTGCACGTCCATCGGCTGGCGGGGGAAGTGATCGAACGTCGGCGAGACGAACGCGCTGGTCAGCTCGACTTCGCGCTCGCCGCGAATATCGTAGAAAATCACATAGTCGCCATCAGCGATGCGTCCCATCGGCTCGCCCGCTTCATCGACGAGCACCAGCGGCTCCAGCGCCTCGTCCTCCTCGCCGGCCTCGTAGGCCGCGCGGACGGCCTCGGCCATAGGGTAACGCTTCTCTTCTGTCATATTGCCTCCATTTGCACTGTTGCATTGCTTTGAGTGCGTGATGTTTTTGTGAATGGCGGAGTGCTAACCAATCACCCCGACCGCAATAGATTATAAAAGAGATTGCCCGCCGGTCAAATGCGCAATTGGAGTAGCGTGGTACAATAAAGTAGGTCGGAATGGTATTCCGACCGGCGGATTACCAATCTGCCCTACAATTATTTTCCGAGGGGTGGGACGTGAACATCTTAGATCTGACGTTGGATCCGCATCAGGCGGCGCTGGTGGAAGCGCCGTTGGCGGAGACGATTTTCCTGGCCGGCCCGGCCGGCACGGGCAAGACGACGGTCGGCGTGCGGCGGATGTTGCATCTACTGGAGGCGGGCGTGCCGGCGGCGGAGGTGCTCGTGCTGACGCCGCAGCGGACGTTGGCCGCGCCCTATCAGGCGGCGCGCCGCCATCCCGACGCGATTGACGGCAGCCTGGTCAACATCGCGACGGTGGGCGGCCTCGCCCGCCGGATGATTGACCTCTTCTGGCCGCTGGTCGCGCCGGAGGCCGGCTTCGGGCGTCCCGACGAGCGCCCCATCTTCCTCACGTTGGAGACGGCGCAATACTATATGGCCCGCATCGTCAATCCGCTGCTGGAATCCGGCGCCTTCGATACGGTGACGATTGACCGCCATCGCATCTACAGCCAGATCATCGACAACCTGAACAAGGCCGCCGTAGTCGGTTTCCCGCCTGCCGAGATCGCGGCGCGTCTCAAGGGCGCGTGGATCGGCGAGCCGGCGCAGGCTCACGTCTACGATGAGGCGCAGACCTGCGCGATGCGCTTCCGCAGCTATTGCTTGGAGCATAATCTGTTGGATTTCTCGCTCCAGATCGAACTCTTCTTCGCGCATCTGTGGCCGGAGCCGCTCTGCCGCGATTATCTGCTGGAGAGCTACCCGCATCTGATCGTCGACAACGTCGAGGAGGACACACCCGTCGCCCACGACCTGATCTACGCCTGGCTGCCGCGCGCCTCCTCGGCGCTGGTGATCTTCGATGCGGCGGCGGGCTATCGCAGCTTCTTGGGCGCCGATCCGGAGAGCGCGCGGATGATCCGCGATCTCTGCGACACGGACGTAACCTTCACCGACTCCTACGTCACCACGCCGGCGCTGCAAGCGTTCGCGCACGCGCTCGTGCCGGAGGAGTTGCCTTTAGCCGCGTCGGTGCCCGCGCCGGACGAGCCGGTCGATGCGCTGCCGATTCACTTCGCGCATTGCCGCTATCACCCAGAGATGCTGGACTGGGTCGCCGACGAGATTGCCGCGCTGGTGCACGAGGAGGGCGTCGCGCCGGAGGAGATCGTCGTGCTGGCGCCCTTCCTTTCCGATGCGTTGCGCTTCTCGCTGGTGCATCGCCTCCAGCAGCGCGAGGTGCCCGTGCGCTCGCATCGCCCCTCGCGGGCGCTGCGCGAGGAGCCGGCGACGCAGACGCTGCTCACGTTGGCCGCGCTCGCCCACCCCGACTGGGGCCTCGTGCCCACGCGCTACGACGTGGCCTACGCCCTGATGCACGCCATCGCCGATTTAGATCTGGTGCGCGCGCAGCTTCTGGCCGATATTCTCTATCAGGTCCGCGAGGGGCGGCCCGCGCTGGCGACCTTCGACGGCATCCAGGCGGAGATGCAGGAGCGGGTCACGTTCTTGCTTGGCGGGCGCTACGAGGCGCTGCGGATGTGGCTGGCGACGTACATCAAGGAGATGTCCGAGGATGACGGCAAGGCCGCGCCGCTGGATCACTTCCTGGCGCGGCTCTTCGGCGAACTGCTCTCGCAGCCCGGCTACGGCTTCCACGCGGATCTGGACGCCGGGAAGGTGACAGCGATGTTGATTGAGTCGGTGCGCAAGTTCCGCCACATCCTCCGCGATATCGCGTCCCCAGAGACGGGGACTGCGAGCGACGAGGCCCCGATCCCGCCGGAAGTCGTGCATTCGCCGGGGCGGGAGTACATCGCGATGGTGCAGGATGGCGTGATCGCGGCGCAGTATCTCACGCGCTGGCAGGATACATCGGAGCCGGCGGTGTTGCTCGCGCCGGCCTACACCTTCCTGCTGCGCAACGAGCCGGTCGAGGTGCAATGCTGGCTCAACGTGGGCGGCCACGGCTGGTGGGAGCGTCTCTATCAGCCGCTGACGCATCCCTACGTGCTGAGCCGGCGCTGGCCGGTGGGCAAGGATTGGACGGACGCGGACGAGGTCGCCGCGCGCGAGACGTCGCTCTATCGATTGGCCCTGGGATTGATCCGGCGCTGTCGACGGGAGATCTACCTCGGCCTCAGCGAGTTGGGCGAGCAGGGCTACGAGCAGCAAGGCCCGCTGCTCAAAGCGATCCAGCGCATCTTGCGCGAGCGCTCGAAGGCGGAGGATACCGCGACCCTTGCGGAGGTTCCATAAGAACGTATTTACGTGAACCCTTGCGAAGGTTAAGAGAAGCTCTGGACAACAGATTAACCTGTTCGCTGCACTTTATGCGTACTGTTTGAGGCCTCTTGTGCAACCTTCGCAAGGTTAGAACTAAGGAAGCCAACCTATGATCTCGTTCAAACCCCGACCTAAACAACAGGCCGTTTTGAATTACACAGGCGGCAAGATGGGCGTCTCGGCGGTGCCGGGCAGCGGCAAGACATGGACGCTCTCCCTGCTGGCGGCGAAGCTGATCGCGCGCGGTAATTTGGCCGACGATCAGGAGGTGCTGATCGTCACGCTGGTCAACTCCGCCGTGCAGAACTTCTCCAGTCGCGTCGGGCGCTTCGTCCAGGAGCGCTATCACCTGCTGCCCAACGTGGGCTATCGCGTGCGCACGCTCCACGGCCTGGCCCACGACATCGTCCGCGAGCGCCCGGCGCTGACCGGCCTCTCCGATGAGTTCCAGATTGTGGATGAGCGCGCGGCGGATGAGATGTTGCAAGAGGCGGCCCGCGCGTGGGCCAAGCAGCATCCCGACAGCGCCGATGACTTCTTAGCGCTGGATTTAGATGGGCGCAAGGCCGCGTGGGTGCGCAATGAGAAATGGCCGGATCTGGTGGTGCGGGTGGCGAGCAGCTTCATCAAGCAGGCCAAGGATTTGCAGTTGACGCCGCCCGAATTGCGCTACTTAGTCGAGCATCACCCCGATCCGCTGCCGCTGTTGGAGATGGGCTGCGATATCTACGCGGAGTATCAGCGCGCGCTGGCCTATCGCGGCGGCGTCGATTTCGCCGACTTGATTCGATTGGCGCTGCGGACGGTGGAGATCGACCCGGAGTTTAAGGCGCGCTTGCAGCATCGCTGGCCCTATATCCTGGAGGATGAGGCGCAGGATAGCAGCCGCTTGCAGGAGTTGATCCTGCGCGAGCTGGCCGGCCCGGAGGGCAATTGGGTGCGCGTCGGCGATCCCAATCAGGCGATCTACGAGACCTTTACCACCGCCGATCCACGCTATCTGTTGGATTTTATGGATGAGAAGGGCGTGGAGGCGCGCGATCTGCCCAACTCCGGGCGCTCGATGCAGAGCATCATCAATATGGCGAATGAGTTGATCCGTTGGACGCGGGCGGAGCATCCCGTGGCGGCGCTGCAATCGGCGCTGGCGACGCCCTACATCGAGCCGACGCCGCCCGGCGATCCACAGCCCAACCCCGCCGACGATCCCGGCGCGGTCCATCTGGGGGAGCGCGGCTATGCGCCCCACGCGGAGATCGCGGCGGTGGCGGCCTCGCTGGAGCGCTGGCTGCCGGAGCACGAGGATCAGACGGTGGCCGTCCTGGTGCCGCGCAACACGCGCGGCTTCGAGGTGGCGAATGAGCTGAAGCAGCGGGGAATTCGCCACCTCGAGCTGCTGCGGAGCACGCACTCGACGCGGGCGACGGCGGGCGCGTTGGGCAACATCGTTCATTATCTCGCCGACCCGACCTCCACGAAGAAGCTGGTCACCGTCTATCGCGTCTGGCGCCGGGACGACCGCGCCTCGGAGATCGATCCCACCGACGCGGAGGCGCAGGCGCGCGTGCATCGGCTGGAGCGGGTGACGAAGCTGCTGAAGACGTGCCGTCACGTGGAGGATTTCCTCTGGCCGCGCCCGGATCACGATTGGCTGGACGCGACGGGATTGGACGAGGAGGCCCCGGAGCTGTACGATCATCTTCAGGCTTTCCGGGCGCTGGTGCGCCGCTGGCAGGATGCGACGACGCTGCCCATCGATCAGTTGATTCTCACGCTGGCGCAGGATCTCTTTACATCGGCGGTGGATTTGGCGTTGGCGCACAAGCTGGCGCTGGTCTTGCATCGCGCCGCCGAGCAGCACCCGAATTGGCGGCTGCCGGAGTTGACGCGCGAATTGGCCGTGGTCGCCAAGAATGAGCGCAAGTTCTTGGGCTTTTCGGAAGAGGACAGCGCCTTCGATCCCGACGCGCATCCGGGCGAGGTGGTGGTGGCGACGATGCACAAGGCCAAGGGCTTGGAGTGGGATAAGGTCTACTTGATGGCAGTCAACGACTATAACTTTCCCTCGGCGCTGCCGCAGGATACGTTTATTGGGGAAAGGTGGTTCGTGCGCGAGAGCCTCAATCTGGAGGCGGAGGTGTTGGCGCAGTTGGAGGGGCTGCACGAGAACACCGATCTCTTCTTCTACGAGGAGGGCGGCGCGACGCGGGCGGCGCGGCGGGATTATGCCGCCGAGCGCTTGCGGCTCTTCTATGTGGGGATCACGCGGGCGCGCAAGTCGCTGGTCATCACGTGGAACACGGGCCGCGATGGGCATCGCCAGCCCGCCGTTCCGTTGATCGCGCTCCAGACGTGGTGGGAGGAGCGCGGCCCAGAGGGCGGTTCTGAGAGCTAAGGACTACTCGATTTTCATCTCCATCTCCATCTCCATTTTCACCTCCACCTCTATCCCCATCGTGCTAAACGCGCCCTCTCGCGTTTCCACAATATCGAAGAGGGTGTCTAAGTTCAGCATCTCATACAGCAGACGAACGGGGTTGTTCGGCGGGCAGATCAAGATGACCTGGCCATCGTGCTCTTGGGCGCGCTTGAGAAGGTGCAGCAGGGGATAATCGCCATCCACATCTAACACCCGCACCGATGAGAGATCTAGGATGAAATGCTTAGCGCCCTGATCCAGCAAGCGATTGATCGCCTTGATTAACACCGGGGCGTTGAAGATATTCATCCGCTCGTTCACTGTCAAAATCGCGACGTCCTCTACTCGTTCGATCTCCATAAAAAGCTGTCTCTCGCGCCTCCATTCGAGACCGGGTACTTGCCAACTGAGGGTATACACGCGGCCTATCTTTGCTCTGGCTGGGAGGATTTGAGTAATTGCCCGACGGCGTTGTAGAGAATGTCGGCGGTCAACGGCGGTAGGAGGACTACATCGGCCCCGGCATTTTGCCCCATTGCTTGAATTTGGGGATCGGCTTTGACAGTAAAGACCAGGATCGGCGGCGTATCTGCTGCGTGGAGCGCGCGCACTTGTTGGATCAGCGTTTCGCTGCCGTTCATCTCGATGAGATCCACGTTGGTCATCACCAGATCGACCTCGTCGTTTTCTGCCAACCAGTGCAGCGCCTTCTCCCCGCGATCCATCTCCACGACGGTATGCCCCACCAACTCGAGCAGGTCATGAATGGCCGGTCGCATCAAGGGATGAGCTTCGATTAACAGAATTTTCGCCATAGTATTGCACTCCTTGAAAACAGCATAAAGTCAAAAGTCACCACGTTTATCTGCGAGACAGTTTCGTTACCCTTGGCAATCTGGGCAATCTGGGGGGAGGTCGCACCTCGCTTATTCAAATCCTAACACAAAGGTAGGGGATCGCAGTTAAAGGGATGTTGCGAGTTGGTTACTATCCGGCGAGTTGCTGGATGGAATTTGTAATTAGAATTGCAGGAAAAGGGTGAGGCAAAAATCGAGCATCAAGGGGAGAGGGCGCTTCGCCGGGCATGATGGTCCATTTTTGTCGGCTTTCATAGGCTGACAGATCTACCGACCGGGTGTGACGCTTGATTGTCAGACTGAT
>JBKHCQ010000215.1:0-6344 GCA_046541755.1 Anaerolineales bacterium
CGACTGAGTTCTAACCGGCGCAGGCCGGTTTTGTAAATGTAGCCGCGAATTTATTCGCCAGGCTTGGATCGTTACTTGGATCTTGGATCGCTACTCATTAAACTAAACTGTTACGAAGTAAGTTTCGACGCCTTGCGCCCGCAGATAAATCGCGGGCTATAAGCTCAAGTCGGCTGGAAGCCGACTTCCGTTTTCAGACGGGTAGTTCATTGCCCGGCTTATTGCTTATTGCGAGGCGCGGCACCCCACGTTGCGCCGCGAGCGCCGCGCCCCACTTTGCGTTACTGTCCGACGCCGGTCGAGATGTCGCCGTCGATGATGCCTTGGATGGTCGCTTCGGCCGCGTCCTTCACCTCGGCGGGGAGATCGAAGTCGGGGTTGTACTCCATCACCAGCCCATCGTCGGCGAGGGTGATGATGTAGGCTTTGCCGCCGTAGACGCCCTCGTCGATTTGGGCGATGATGTCGTTCAGGACAACGGTCCAATCGTAAATCTGGTTGGCGACGACGATCTCTGGCGCCAGCGAGGTCTGGCTGGCCTGTGTGCCGAACCACAATACATCATTCTCCTTCGCCACGCCGATGGCGCCCACCACCATCTGCGCCGTCCCGGCCATCACATCGGCCCCGGCCTGGACGTGGGTGTTGGCGGCCTCGGAGGCCAGCGCCACATCGGAGAACGAACCGATGTAGTTGACATTGACCTGGACGTTCGGATCGGTCGCTTCGACGCCGGCGATGAAGCCGTCGACGTACAGCTTGGCGTCCCCGGTCTCGATGGGGCCAACCACGCCGACGACATCGCTCTCGGTCAACATCGCCGCCATCACGCCGTTGACGTAGCCGCCCTCATCGGAGGCCGCCTCGTAGGCGAAGACATTCTCGATGCCCTCTTCGACGAAGGTGTCGGCCGTGGTGCCGTGCGCGAATGCCGTGGTGGGGAAGTCGGGCGCAATCTCGCGCAAGGAACTGCCGTACTGTGAGCCGTGGGCGATGATCAGGTCGTAGCCCTGCGCCGCGTAGTCTCGAATCGCCGATGCCGCGTCATCTACGACGAACATTCCCTCGGAATAGACGACTTCCATCGCCTCCGGCCCGCCCATCTCTTCTTGGATTTGCATTACTGCATCATACATACTCTGGCTGAAGGCCAGATCGTTGATATTGCTCGGCATAATCACCGCGACGCGAAACAGATCCGATTCCTCCGCTCCGCCGCCGCAAGCGCTCAGCAACATCGTGGCCAACAACATCAACGCGATTCCATAACGTAACTTCGACATGTTTCTCCTCCTGGATTGATTGTTTAGGATGTGAGTATAGTTTGGGATCAAAAGCTAACTGAGTTCAAAATAAAGTTTCGGGTGGCACCTCCTCGTATAAAATTAAGAATTAAGAATTTAGAATTTAGAATGGGAAGCAATATGCTGTTTCTTCATTCTCCATTCGCAATTCTCCATTCTTCATTCCTCATTCGCAATTCTCCATTCCTACCTTATCCCTCGCGCTCGAATGCCTTGGTCAATGCGGAGGGCGAGCGCATCCGTTGCATCGCCACGATCAGCGCTAGGATGGTGAGCACGTAGGGCATCATCACGGCGATGTCGGAGGGGACGGGGATGCCTAAGACCTGGATCCACAACTGCAATGAGTTGACCATGCTGAAGAGCAGCGCGCCCATCAGTACGCCCACCGGGCGCCAGCCGCCGAAATAGACCAGCGCGACCGCGATGAAGCCCAGACCGCTGGTCAAGTTTTGCTGGAACACATTGAGCAGAGCGATGGACAGCGACGCCCCAGCGATCCCCGAAAAGACGCCGCCCATCGTGACCGTCAGGTAACGCACGCCGCGCACGCTCACGCCTAACGAATCGGCGGCCTGGGGATTTTCGCCCACGGCCCGAATTTTGAGTCCCAGCGTGGTTTTGTTCAACACGAACCACGCCACCGGCACGAGCAGGAATGCGCCGTAGACTAAGATGTTCTGCCGGAAGAAGACCTGACCGATGTATTTGATGTTGCTCAATACGGGGATGGCGATGGGCGGAAAGCCGCTCACCGTCTCCACGGAGCCGATCAGGGTCCTGAAGAGCAGATCGCTGGTTCCCAACCCGAAGAGGTAGAAGCCGATGCCGCTGATGCCCTGCTTGGCCTGCAGGTCGATGCTGACGAAGGCCATCGCCAGGCCCATCAGCGCGCCCACGACCATCGCGGCGAACAGGCCCAACCACAGATTGCCCGTCGAAAAGACCACGTAAAAGGAAGCGAAGGCGCCCAACAGCATCTGCCCTTCGACGCCCAAGTTGAGCACCCCGCTGCGCTGCCCGAAGGTCTCGCCGATGCCGGCGTAAAGATAAGGCGTCGCCAGTCGGATGCCCGAAGCCAAAATCCCCAACAGCACGGTGGTCGAAAAAATATCCCTAATCATACGCCTCCTCCTGGTTGTGAGTGCAGCGTCACCGGCGTTGCTTCTTCCTCCATCTCCATCTTTTCCTCTTCTTTCCGCGCCATCCGCGTTATCCGCCGCGTTTGTCGCTTCCGCCGCCAAATCTCACTGCTCACGACGAAGACGACCACCAGGCCGTTCAACGCGATGATAAAGGCCGAAGGCACTTGCATCGCGCGTTGCAATCGATTTGCGCCGACGAGCAGCGCGCCGAAGAAGAAGGAGGCCGGGATCGTGCCTAACGGGTGCAGTTGCCCGAAGAGCGCCGCCACAATGCCATTGAAGCCCGCGCTGCCGGTGAATCCGGTGGCCGAGCCGTCGGTGATCATCCGGTAGTTGAGGCCGTACACTTGGATCGCGCCTGCCAGCCCGGCAAAGGCGCCGCTCAACAGCAGCGCGATGATGACGTGCTGCTCCACGTGGATGCCGCCGTAGCGCGAGGCGTGAGGGCTGTAGCCCACGGCCCGGATGCGATAGCCCAACGTGGTGCGCCACAGCAGAATATAGACCAGCACCGCCAACGCCACCGCGATCAGTGCGCCCAAGTGTAACCGCGTGGGGTTCAGCCGGGGTAGGTGATAGGCGACCGGCAGTCGCGCGGTTTGCGGAATTTGCGAGGCCAATTTCGCCTGTGCCGGATCGATCATTGGCCCGCGCAGCAGGAAATTCATCATTTGCACCGCGATGGCGTTCATCATCACCGTGCTGAGGATTTCGTTGACGTTGAAGTAGGCCTTCAGCGCGCCCGGAATCCCGCCCCAGAATGCTCCGCCCACAAATCCTGTCAGCATCGCCAGGGGGATCAACACCAGGCCCGGCAGATCGGGGAATGACAACCCCAACAACGTCGCCAGCAACGCCCCGACGATCATCTGTCCCTCGCCGCCGATGTTGGTCACGTTGGCGCGGAACGCGATGCAGATGCCCAGCCCGACCAGGAGCAGCGGCACGGCCTTCACGGCGGTCTCGGCGACCGCATTGGGACTGCCGAACGCGCCCCCGAGCAAGGCCGCATACGCCCGCAGGGGATTTTTGCCCAGGGCCAGCAAGATGATCGCGCCGATAGCCATCGCGGCTGCCATAGCAAACACCGGCAGCAGCGCGTCTACGATTTGCGCTCCCTCGAATTTCAAACGCCACTTCTTAGCTTTCATCTCTTAACCTTCTTTTATTCTTCATCTATGACTTGCTTTTCTTTGAGTAACGCCGGTTGCACCGGTAGTCGATAAACCCGTTTCCCCGTCGCTGCGTAAATCGCGTTACAGATGGCCGGCGCTGTCGGGATCGAGGGCAATTCGCCGATGCCCTTCGCGCCATAAGGCCCGGTCGAGATGGGATGCTCGAGGACCTTCACGTCTAACTGTGGCGTGTGTTCCAGCAAGGGAACCTGGTAATCGGCCCACGCGCGGGTTTGCGGGATGCCCTCTTCCAACTGATACTCCTCCGTCAGCGCCGTCCCGATGCCCATCACCAGCCCGCCCTCGATCTGGCCGAGCAGCGCCTGGGGATTGATCGCGCGCCCGCCATCGCAGGCCGCGATGAGGCGCAGCACCTGCACCTCGCCCGTCGCCTCGTCCACGGCCACCTGCGCCGCCTGCGCGCTGAACCCGAAGGCGACGTGCATATCGCCGCCCTGGCCCAGGGGCTTGGTCTCCGGCGCGTGATAGCGGTAGGTGAGGCGCGTGGTGTGGCCCTCCGCCTGCATCCAGGCCACCGCCTCGCCAAAGGCAGCGCGCCGCTCCCCGGCCCATACTTCACCGCCCTCAAAGACGATCTCGTCCGGCGGCGCATCCCAGCGCTCGGCGATCACGCCGCTCATCCGCTCCCGCATCGTCCGCGCTGCGAGCCGGGCCGCGTTGCCCGTGACGAAGGTCTGGCGGCTGGCCGTCGTTGGCCCGCCGTCGGGCGTGAGGTCGGTGTCGGAGAGCAGCACCCGCACCCGCTCGAAGGGCAGCCCCAGCTCCTCGGCGGTGCATTGGGCGACGACGGTGGTCAGGCCCTGGCCCATATCGGCGGAGCTGCTGCGGATTTCGGCGGCGCCGTCGGGGTAGACCTCGACCTCGGCGCCGGCGGCGTCATCCGCCCCGCCGCCCAGGCCCGTGTTCTTGTAGGCCGCCGCCATCCCCCACGCCACCCGCGCGCCGGGCATCTCTGGCGGAGGCGGCGCATCTTGTACTTGAGATTGTACCCATTCTAAGCAATCGAGCAAGCCCACGCTTTCGCGCAATACCTGGCCCGTCGCCGTCTCCGAGCCGACGCGCAGCGCGTTCTTCTGCCGCAACTCGAAGGGGTCGAGGCCCAACTCGCGCGCTAAGATGTCCATGTTCTGCTCCACCGCGAAGGCCGATTGCGTCACGCCGAAGCCCCGGAAGGCGCCGGCGGGCGGATTGTTGGTGAACATCGCGTAGCAATCGATTTTGGCGTGGGGAATCTCGTAGGGGCCGGTGGCGTGGGTCGTGGCGCGGGTGAGCACCTTGGTCGAGAGGCTGGCGTAGGCGCCCGCGTCGCCGGTGAGTTCCGCCTCGACGGCAGTGAGCGCCCCATCGCGCTTGGCCCCGGTCTTGATGCGGATGACGGTCGCGTGCCGCTTGGGATGCGCGCGCAGCGACTCGTCGCGGTCGTAGAGAATCTTCACGGGATGGCCGGTGACCTCCGCCAGCAGCGCCGCGTGAATCTGCCCCATAATATCCTCTTTGCCGCCGAATCCGCCGCCGATGAGCGCGCCGATGACGCGCACCTCCTCCTGGGGCAAGTCCATCGCCGCCGCGATCTGGTTCCGGTCGGCGTAGGGGATCTGCGAGCCAACGTAGACCGTGAGCTTGGCGTGCTCGTCGTCGTAGCCGGCGGGCACGCCGATGCTGCACTCCGGCTCCATAAAGAGGTGATCATAGGCCGGCGTGCGATATTCGCGCTCGACGATGACATCGGCATCGGCGAAGCCCTGAGTCACATCGCCGTGGCGCACCTTGATGTGCTCCAGCAGGTTGCCCGTGGGCCACGATTCGTGGACGAGCGGCGCATCCGGCTCGCGGGCCTGCTCCGCGCTGGCGACGACGGGCAGCGGTTCGTACTCCACGGTGATGGCGTCTAAGGCCGCCGCCGCTTGTTCCGGCGTATCGGCGGCCACGATGGCGACGGCGTCGCCCGTGTAGCGCACCTTATCGGCGCAGAGCACGGGCCAATCCTCGTAGACCAGGCCGTGCCGATTCTGACCCGGCACATCCGCCGCCGTGAGCACGGCGCGAACGCCCGGCATCGCCAGCGCCGCCTCCGTCTCGATGGCGAGGATGCGGGCGTGGGGATGGGCCGCGCGCAAAGTCGCGCCGTGGAGCATGCCGGGGAAGGTGTAGTCGGCGGTGAATTTGGCGCGCCCCGTCACTTTGGCCACGACATCCGGGCGGGGATGCGAGTGGCCGATGACGCGCAGCGGCTCCAGCGTGTCGAGGGCGACGGGCGGCAGCGGTTCTCCGGTGCGGTGCTCGTGCAGCGCCGAGTTGATCGCGCGCAGGATGCTGGCGTAACCGGTGCAGCGGCAGGCATTCCGTCCCAGCGCGCGCTCGAGATCCTTGGCGGTGGCCTCGGTCTCTTCGCGCTCCATCAGTCGATTCCAGAGCGCTGCGGCGGCCATCAACATACCCGGCGTGCAGAATCCGCACTGCACCGCGCCGTGCGCGATGAACGCCTGCTGCAACGGGTGCAGTTCTTCGGGATCGCCCCAACTCGCGGCCAGCCCCTCGATGGTGATGATCTCCTTGTCGGCGGCGCGCCCCACGGGATAGACGCAGGAGCGGACGGCGCGGCCATCCAACAGGACGGTGCAACTGCCGCACAGCCCATCGCCGCACCCGATCTTCGTGCCTGTCAGGCCCAACTCGCGGCGCAACACATCGGCCAGGGA
>JBKHCQ010000216.1:0-6315 GCA_046541755.1 Anaerolineales bacterium
GCTCCATCCGCTGAGCTGAACACAACCCGAGAGGAATGTAAAATGAACGCCACAAAACGTACCGCGATCCTCCTAGCAGCGCTTTTGATGATGCTCCTCCTCGGCGCGCCCGGCAGCGCCCCACCCGCCCGCAGCGCCGCGCCGACCGGCGCCGATGTGCTCCCCAAATGGTTCGCGCCGCCGCCGCCGAAGATCGAGCCGGCGTTGCAGGCGGCGCTCGCCAGCGCCGCCCCCGATGATCCCCTGCGCGTGATCGTCACGCTGCACGCGCCGGATGCGCCGCCGCTCCCGGCAGCCAGCGCGGCGCGGGATGCCCCAAGCCGCGTCGCGCACCGGGCCGCGCTCGTGCAGGCGCGCCAGGCGACCTTCGAGCAGGCCATCGCGCCGCTGACGCCCCTCCTCGAAGCGGCCTCCGCCCAGGGCGATCTCATCGCGCGGCGCGATCTGTGGATCATCCACGGGCTGGCGCTCACCGCGCGCCCGGCGCTCATCCAGCAGTTGGCAACCTCCCCGGCCGTCGAATCGTTATCCGGGGATCACTACCACACCTACATCGAGCCGCCGCCCTTCGCCGACGGCGCGGAGACGTTCCAACTGGAAGAGACGCCGCCGTGGGGCATCGAAAAGATCCGCGCGCCGGAGGCGCATAGCGCCCTGGGCATCACCGGAACCGGCGCGGTCATCGCCATTATGGATACCGGCGCCGAATTCCGGCATCCGGCGCTCCAGGCCAACTATCGCGGCAATGTGGGCCACGACCTCTTCCTCCACGCCGCCTCGTGGTTCGATCCCGTCAACGACGGCGTCTATCCCTACGATGACCACGGCCACGGCACGCACGTCGCCGGCACAGCGGCGGGCCAAGCGCCCATCGGCGTCGCACCCGGCGCGCAGTGGATCGGCGTGAAGATCCTCAACGGCGATGGCGCGGGCTACACCTCCTGGATCCACGCCGGGTTCCAGTGGCTCCTGGCGCCGGATGGCGATCCCGCCAACGCGCCGGACGTGGTCAACTGCTCGTGGAGTTCGCGCCTCAGCTACGACCAAACCTTTCAAGAGGATATTGATATGCTCCAGGCCGCCGGCATCCTGCCCGTCTTCGCGGCCGGCAACTCCGGGCCGGGCGCGCACTCCGTGGGATCGCCCGCCAGCCTGCCGGGCGTGCTCGCCGTCGGCGCGAGCGATCCCGATGACGAGATGGCCTACTTCTCCAGTCGCGGGCCATCGCCCTGGGGTCAGAAGAAGCCGACCATTGTCGCGCCGGGCGTCAATGTGAACTCTTCGGTCGTGGGCGGCATCCATCAGGAGTACAATGGCACCTCGATGGCCACACCCCACGTCGTGGGCGTGATCGGGCTGATGCGCAGTGTCAGCCCCACGCTGAGCATCACGAAAGCGACGCACATCCTCACGCGGACGGCCCTCCCGCTGGGCGCGACCATCCCCAACAACGACAGCGGCTGGGGCCGAATCGACGCCTTCGCCGCGCTCGTCGAGGTCGCCGCGATCAGCCGCATCACGGGCACGATCCGCGATGCGCGCACGGGCGCGGCCCTTCGCGACGCCACGCTCCAGGCGATCCCCCACGGCGAGGATGGGTTTCCCGCCGAGGCGACCACGCGGGCGGACGGGCGCTATCTGCTGGCGCTGCGGCCCGGCCTCTACGATCTGACGCTCTCCGCCTTCGGGCACGCCACGCAACGCCGCTGGCATCTGCCCGCGCGCGCGGGGGAGGATCAGCGGTTGGATTTCACGCTGCGCCCGCTCGCCGCAGGCGACCTCCGAGGCCGCGTCAGCGTCGCGCCCGGCCAGACCACGCCGCCCCAGACGATCACACTGCGCTTGCGAGGGACGCCGCTCACCACGACCACCGACGCGGATGGCGACTATCAGCTCTCCGCGCCGGCGGGGAAGTACACGTTGGAGGCGCGCCCGCTGGGCTACAAAGTCGCCTCCGCCGACGTCTCGATCCAGGCCGGAGCGCTCACGGAGCAGGATCTCACGCTCACCCCCATCCCCAAGCTGCTGCTGATGGACGACGGCGCATGGCACTACGGCAGCCGGCTCACCCGTTGGCGAGAGACGTTAGATAGCCTGGGCTATACCTACGACGAGGCGCGCATCAAATCGCCGGGGATGGATGTGCCCGCCAGCAGCACGCTGGCCGCCTACGATGTGGTGCTCTGGTCCTCGCCGCGCGGATCGCCGGGGCTGGCGGGGGCCGGCGGCGCACTGCACGACTACCTGGCGGCGGGCGGGCGGCTCTTCCTCAGCGGGCCGGACGTCGCCTATTATGATGGCGGCGGGCGGGTGGGCTATCAACCCTATCTGCGCGATCAACTGGGCGTCACCTTCACCGCCGATGACGCCGCATCGCATCAACTCCACGCCCTTGGCCCCTTGGCGCCGCTCACCATCACGCTGGCCGGCGATGAAGCAACCTCGCCTGACGCCATCATGCTCTCCGATCCCCACGTGGCCGATTTGCATTGGGAGTACGCGACCGGCGCGGGCGGCGGGACGGGCGCGCACATCTGCACGCCCTATCGCGCGGCCTTCCTCGCGTTCGGCTACGAGACAATCCCCGATCTGCAGGCGCGCCAGGCCGTGATGACGCGCGCCTTGGATTGGCTGCTCCAACCGCCGGCTACCACCGGCCTGGAACTGCGGCCCGCCACGCCCCACACGGAGATCGGGATGCCGGGCGAGACGCTCACCCACACGCTGCACCTACGCCACACCGGCTACGCCGGATCGCAGGAGATGGCGAACCTCTCGCTGGAGGACAACCGCTGGGCCAGCCAAATCCAGCCCCAGACGACGATCATCCAGCCCTGCGAGTGGCAGACGGTCACGCTCCAGGTCACCATCCCGCCCACCGCCGGGATCCACGACATCGACACGGTGACGCTGACCGCCCTCGCGGCGCCCTCCGGCGAGCAAATCAGCCGGCAGATCACGACGAAGACACCGGCGCCGGTGCTCTTAGTCGACGACGAGCGCTGGTATCCGATGGAGGAGGCGTACATCGGGTCGTTGAGCAATCGCAACATCCCTTTCGACCGGTGGGACACGGCCCACAGCATCGGCGGATTGGTGGGCGCGACCTCCCCGACCACCGAGACGCTCACGCGCTATCCCATCATTGTCTGGTTCACGGGCTACGATTGGCATTCGCCCATCCTTCCCCAGGAGGCGGAACATCTACTGGCCTATTTGGATCAGGGCGGGCGATTGTTGCTCTCATCGCAGGATTTCCTCTATCATCACAGCGGGAGCGCGCTGGCCCGGCGATTCGGCTACAAGTTCTGGTACGAGGGCCAGCAGGCCGAGGGGGCGCAGGGCATCCCCGACCACCCCGCCGGCGGGACGTGGGGGCCGGCAGCGTTGGATTTCCCGTTCCAGAACTGGAGCGATGTGATAGAGCCGCAGCCGGGGATCGCGCCATTGATGCGGGGCGACGTGGGGCAACCGCTGGGGCTGGCCGCCGGGGAGACGACGCCGGGCGCGTGGCGCACGGTCTTCTACGCGATGCCGCTGGAGACGCTGCCGGATGACGCCCGCGCCGAGGTGTTGGCCAACGGCGTCGCGTGGCTCTCGCCGCTGGGGCAGAGCACGTGGCAGGTCGCGCCCTCGGCCCCCGCATCAGATGAGCGCCTTCATTATATACTGACGCTTCGCAACGACGCCGAGGTAGCTCAAGAGGTGCACGTCTCGCACGTGCACGCGCCGGAGATCACCCTGGAAACCCGTCCGCCGACGATGCGCTATCAGCCGGAGGCGCGGGAACTCACGTGGGAGGGCACTCTCGCGCCGGGCGCGCCGCTCACTTTTACGTGGGAGGGGCGACTCGCGGCTCAAGCGGGGGATTATTTCACGCCGACGGTGCGGATCACGTTGCCCGATATGAAGTTAGCGTTCACGCGGACGGCGCATCTGCACGTCGGCGGCGCGGATCTCAGCGCCAGCGGGTGGCTTTCGCCGGCGGGATCGACGCTGGTGGTTCAGGAACCGACCACGTTGACCTTCGCGCTCCGCAACGACGGGGCGGGGCCGGCGACGCGGGCCAGCGTGTGGAGTTGGGCCACCGACGGCACCACGCGGACGATCACATCATCCATTCCGTTCGATTATTACTACACGCGGCAGGGATGGTCGGATTTGCTATGGGAAGGGGAGATCGCGCCGGGGAGCACGCGCTTGGTGACGTTGCCGCTGCGCGCCTACCGGATCGATCAACAGATCCGCGTCGATGCAATCGTCGAGGGCGGCGCCGGCCAGCGTTGGGAAATGCGGCAGTGGTGGGAGGTCGCGCCGCGCGAGGTCTATCTACCCGTGGTGATGCGAATGGAGTGAGAATTACCCTTGCGAAGGTTCGAGAAGGAAATTCGGCTAAAATCTCTCTGGCCTGGGGAAGAGAGCATCAGATGAAGAGGCCATCCGTAACCTTCGCAAGGTTTCGCAAAGGCTTACGCTACGTTGCGCGTTCGATTTCAAATAATCGCTCAACCCAACGCACCAGCCTCAAAGCGTGAGGGGCGTGGGCATCCAGATATTTGGCCGTTATAGCTTGGCCCAATGGCCGACCTGGTTCTTCTTGCCAGGCCAGCCACGTGTGAACGTAGACTTTCGCGATGTCCACATCGGAGAAATGGCGTTGCGCTTTGGGAATATCATCGACGCAATGCCGCGCCCGATGCCAGAGCGGTTCATCGGCGTTGGGGATGAGAAACCCGATGAAGTCCTCTAAAATGCCGGGCATGTGATTATCCGGCATCACCCACACACCGACCGGGAGCTTGCGATAACGCTGTTCCAGCATCACAATCGTGCCCTCAGGCTCGGGGGATTGAGGCAGATCACGACCACCGAACTTACTCAAGAGATTACACAACGACCGCCAACGCCCTTCTATATTGGTATCTGCGTCAACCACAATCCCCAGGCATTCTAAATCGCCATCATCGAGAATGACCTTGAGGTAATCCAGCAAACCCGTGATACCGTGAGTCGAGCCTTTAGGTTGGACGATGCCAATCGTATCGACCTTCTGGGACCAATCTCGGCGATCTGTAATCATACAGTCGATGTGATGCGTGCGCAGCAAGTCCCGCAGCACATACTGATCGTTGCGTCCCTCGACGAGGATTCTATGCGTGAACTTCATCAACGCACCTCGATGTCCTGACGTGTGGCGATGGCCAATCGATCCTCGTCAAAGACAACGGGGACAATGTGCCCTTGTCTGTTCTCCAAGCGAATGAGCATCCCGGTCGCTTGCGCTAGTTCCTGCGCGCTCTGCTGAAAGCCTGCGATACAATCCCAACTGTGCGTGGTGGCAAACACCTGCACATCCAGACGTTGAGCAACCTGGAAGATCAATCGCCATAGATCCTTGTGAACGGCGTAATGCAAGCCGCTATCAACTTCATCGATGAGCAACAAGCCGTGTTTTGCATTTGCCAGCGCCAAGAGAATGCCAAACAGCCGATTCATTCCCTCGCCCAAGCTGCGCAAGGGAATAGGGATGGGAGCTTCTTTAATCCTGACCATAGGAATGCGCTCGGCTCGTTGCTCGCCGCGCCCCAGAAGATTAAGGCGCTCAATGTTGGGGGAAAGGATGTCCAATCCTTTCAAAACATCACTTTCCTCCGGTTGGAGGGCGATATCATCCCAGAGAGCGGCTATTTTCCTATGTGATAACCCATCGGATGAAATGAACCTGCATGGCACTTCATCAACCTGGCGTGATCCCCGAAGCAGCGAATATGGTATTCCAGCGAAGAAACGATCCAAGGTAACAGATAAGACGTCCTCTTCGCCAAATTTAATATCTAAACCAGGCAGCGTATTCTCTGGTTCAACGTCGATTAATAAAGGTTGGCGTGGATCTATACGTCGAAGGACATTACGTCCGCCATTCTGATCTGCATAATACCATGCTGTCGAGATTACAAGTTTGGAATGCGTAGTTTCTAGAGGGCTGATGATAAATTCATCAGTACGTCCATACTCTCTAAAAATACGCCATCCGTAGAACAAGTGTCCCAAAGCCCGAATGTAAGACTCTACTGACTTTCCTTCTATGACTTCTCCTAATTCATCCCGTGCCTCAAGCGTCCGAAGCAATGTTTGCGGTGCTCCACGATGAGCATATAGTCGCAAAGCTTCCAAGAGGCATGACTTGCCTACGTTGTTCTTTCCCACAATCAAGTTGACCCGACCAAGACGGTCGATCTGCAATTGATCAAAGGCTCGAAACCCACGTATTTCTAACGAGTCAAGAACAAGAGATGACATCATCAGCCTCCATGG
>JBKHCQ010000217.1:0-6312 GCA_046541755.1 Anaerolineales bacterium
ACAAAGAAGACAAAGAAGACCAGGGAGATAACGTATAGAGGCCAGATATTCTATAACTCTCCCGACAGACTATCACCGACAAGTTGACACCTTTTTTGACACCTTTTAAGGAGGCAATTTATGTACACCGACGAAGAGTATCAAGTCAACACCGATCCGATGTTAACGCTCAGCAGTCTTCTGTGGCGTAGTGTGCTTTTTATCTCTATACTATTGTTTTTGTTTTATATTGGAACGCAGTTACCCCTTTGAGGTCTATTTCAAGCCAGCCCCCGCTTTCACAATTAATAAGCCCAGTGCATTTCGTTCCTATCGGGACGAGGTAGATTCGCAATTGATCTCGCCCCGCCCCAAACTGGTGCGCGATAGATGCCAGCGCAACACGCATGGGAGATTCCAAATTCCGGAACTCCCGCAGTGCATTGAGAGGGACCTATCATCAAAATCCCATCTCTGACCCGACCGGTACGGCATCTGCGCCGTTACCAATACATACTTAGCGTCTTTGCGCGCCACGGATTTGGCTTCGCGCTCTCGCATCTGCCGATTGAACCCAGCTGGCAACGGGATCTTCATCCAGCTCTCACACCGGCCCCTTCCAGCTTGCCCAGTCATTTTCGACAAGCGCTGGAGGAGCTAGGCCCAACGTTTGTCAAATTAGGGCAGATGCTCAGTACCCGCCCCGATTTATTGCCCCCCGACTACATCAATGAATTGGCCAAGCTCCAAGATAAAGTCCCTCCCGTCGCTTGGCATGAGATTCGACAGGTCATCCAGGCAGAACTCCACGCCCCGCCCGAAGCGATCTTCGCCACGATTGACGTCAAGCCCATTGCGGCGGCCTCGTTAGGCCAAGTCCACCTCGCGCGTCTCCCCACCCGCGAAAAAGTCGTCGTCAAAATCCAACGCCCCAATATCCTGGCCACCATCCAGACCGATCTGGAAATCATCCAGGACATCGCGCGCTATTTGGAGCAGCACACCTCGCTGGGCCGCATCTATCAGTTGAAGGAGATGGCCGAGGATTTCGCTGATATGCTCAACGATGAGTTGAACTATCAGCGTGAGGGGCAAAACGCCGACCGCTTCCGCCAGAACTTTGCCGAGGAGGAATACCTCTACATCCCGCGCGTCCATTGGAATTACAGCACGCGGCGCGTGCTTGTGCTGGAACATATCGCGGGCATCAAAATCGATAACATCCCCGCGCTGGATGAAGCCGGCTACGATCGCCACAAAATCGCGACGCGCGCGGCGAAATTCATCATCAAAGAGGTGCTGGAGGATGGTTTCTTCCACGCCGATCCCCATCCCGGCAATCTGCTCATTATGGAAAATGAGATCATCGGCGTGATGGACTTCGGGATGGTGGGCCATCTCAGCGACCAAGATCGCATGAATCTCATCCGCCTCTACGCCGTCGCCGTCCGCATGGATGTGCAGGGCGTGGTGGATGAGCTGATCCACATCGGGGCCGCGCCGCGGACGGTGGATCGCCGCGCGCTCACCCGCGATGTAGAGCGGCTCCTCAACTACTACTACGGACTGCCGCTCAAGGAGATCCGCGCCACGGAGGTCATCAACGAGGTGATGCCCATCGCCTTCAAGCACCACCTGCGCCTGCCGACCAATCTCTGGCTCCTGGGTAAGACGTTAGCGATGTTGGAAGGGCTGGGACTGAAGTTAGATCCCGAATTTGACATCTTCGCCTTCTCCGCACCCCGCGTGACCCAACTCCTCATTAAGAGCTTGCTCCCCAACCGCCGCACCGCCGAAAACCTCTTGCGCCGCTGGCTCACGTGGAACGACCTCCTCGATAACATCCCCCACATCAGCAACATCGTGATGCAACGGATCGAAGAGAACGCCCCCATCAAGTTGACCTTAGATCACGTATGCTGGCAGCGCATCGATCTGATGGTCACGCGCATGGCGCTCAGCATCATCATCGCGGGCATGATCATCGGCCTGGCCTTTGTCCTGCCCACCGCCATGGAGAGCGTCTGGGTCGTCCAAGTTATCGTGTTGCTCGGTTTTGTCGCCTCGCTAGCCCTCGGCGGCTGGGTTCTTATCTCCATCATAAGAAGAAAATAGCCCCGCAATCCCCTCAAAAGCCCTCCGAATCTGACAATCCATTTACGCTTACCTGACGCGGACGAGCTATCATCAAAAAAGACCCCGTATCCGCCAAATTTTTGCTCATTGTCCACGAATTTGACTGGTTAGGCCCTGTCAATCATTTGCCCTCAAGCCTGCGACGTGATACAATAGGCCACAATGAATGTCATGACAAGACAAACGCTACGTTTAGATGATCTAAATCGTCAACAATACGAGGCCGTCGTCATTCCTAACGGCCCGGTTTTGGTATTGGCCGGGCCGGGATCGGGTAAGACGCGCGTACTGACCCATCGCATCGCCTGGATGCAGCAGGAGATCGGGATTCCGCCGTGGCAGATTATGGCGGTGACCTTCACCAACAAGGCCGCGCGCGAGATGCGCGACCGCTTGGGCCGGATGGTGGGCGAATCCGAGGCCCGCGCGATGACGTTGGGCACCTTCCACGCGACCTGCGCCCGCATCCTCCGCTATGAGGCGGATGCGGCAATGCTCTCGTCGGATTATCTGATCTTCGATACCGACGATCAGCTCGCGGTGATGAAACAGGTCGTCGCGGATCTCGGCTTAGACGACGAGCGCTATCGCCCCCGCAGCTTGCTCAACGCCATCTCCAACGCCAAAAACGAGCTGATCCCGCCGGCCGATCTCCCCACGCCCACGTACTACGATGAGATCGTCGCCCGCGCTTATGCGCGCTATCAAGAGACCCTGCGCCAGAACAACGGCTTAGATTTCGACGATCTGCTGATGGAGACGGCCAAGCTCCTGCGAGATCAGCCCCTTGTGCTGGAGAAATACCGCGATCGCTATCAGCACATCTTAGTCGACGAGTTCCAAGACACGAATATGGCCCAGTACGTGATCCTGCGCCTCCTGGCCAAGGAGCATCGCAGCCTCTACGCCGTCGCCGACGAGGATCAATCCATCTACTCCTGGCGCGGCGCCGATTATCGCAATATCCAACGCCTGCGAAAGGATTTCCCGGAGTTGGAGACGCTCCTGCTAGAGGAAAATTATCGCTCCACCCAGGTGATTTTGGATGCGGCGCAGGCCGTCATCGCCCACAACAACGACCGCACGCCGAAGCATCTCTTCACCCGCAAAGAGGGCGGCGCGGCGATTCGCATCCACGAAGCGTACGATGAAAAGGAAGAGGCCGCCTTCGTGGCGCGCGAGATCCAGAAAAAGGTGCGAGATGGCTACCAGTACGGCGACATCGCGGTGATGTATCGCACCAATGCCCAATCCCGCGCGTTGGAGGAAGCGCTGGTCAAGCGCAACCTGCCCTATCAGATCATCGGCGCGACGCGCTTCTACGCCCGCCGCGAGATCAAGGATGTGCTGGCCTATCTGCGCCTGGTGCAGAATCCCGACGACGACGTCAGCTTCCTCCGGGTGATCAACACCCCACGTCGAGGCATCGGGCGCCGCACGCAGGCGAAGGTCTCGGAAGAGGCCAGTCGCTTGGGTGTGAGCCGCTGGCACGGGATGCAATCACTGCTCCAAAGCGGCAAGCTCGGCACGCGGACGCACAACGCCCTGCTGGCCTTCGCTTCGATGGTGGAGCAGTGGCATCAAGCGCGCGAACACGGCGCCGTCGTGCAGCTTTTGGACGATATTCTAGCCGATATCGGCTACGAAAGTTACTTGCACGATGGCGCTTCATCCGAAGAGGGGGACGCCCGCTGGGAGAACGTCCTTGCGCTGCGCGCGCTCCTCACCGAGGATCCGGACATTACGCTGATCGAGTTCCTCACCGAGGTCGCGCTGGTCGCCGACGTCGACGCGCTCGCCGAGGAGGTCGATGCCACCAAATTGCTCACCTTACACAGCGCGAAGGGATTGGAATTTCCCATCGTCTTCGTCACCGGCCTGGAGGAGGGCCGTCTGCCCCACAGCCGCTCGATGGAGACCCCGCAGGAGATCGCCGAAGAGCGGCGCTTGCTCTACGTGGGCATGACCCGCGCTGAGCGGGAGTTGATCCTCACCTACGCCTTCCGGCGCAGTTGGGGCTGGGGCGAAGGGGAACCGGCAGAAGCCTCGCGCTTCTTGCACGACATCCCCGACGAGGTGCTGCAACGCCCTCGGCAGGCAAAACCATCGCGCCAGGGGCAGAACTGGGCGGCCTCCTCGTGGCAACAGTCGCAACGCCCAGCGCCCGCCATGCCGGAATTGGAATATCGCGCCGGACAGCGCGTCCGTCACGCCCATTACGGCGAGGGCATCGTGATGGAGAGCGAACGCGATGGACACAGCGAGATGGTCACCGTCATCTTCGAAGGGGTCGGGCCGAAGCGCCTGTTGGCCAGCATGGCCCCTATGAAACCACTGTCCGAGCATTGAGAGTTAAGGGACCAGGGGAGAAAGAGAGGCAACGCATGCGTATTCAAAGCATCATCGTTGGATTGGCTATGCTAGGCGGCGCGATTTTAATCGTGGCGCTGCCCTGGCTCTTGCTCACGCCCAACATCGGGCGGGCGGATCCAGAGGCCACCCTGACGCCGACCCAAACCGTCATCGGGCCAGAAACTCCCGCCTCACCCTTTGCCATCGTGGCCAGCGATATCAGATGTTCCGCAGAAATCACCACCACCGATACCAACCCGACCGGCAATTACACCTTCACCACCGCCGCGCCGCTGGCGAATTACCTCTCGCAATCCCTGTTGGATGTGACAGGCGCGGCGCCCAAGACAGACGAGGCAAAATACGCCGTCCGGCCCGACTTTTATCGGCTGGATAACGCCAGGGTTAATTATCGCTATACTGTGGAAGCCGAGCCAACCCGGACGAATAACTACACATTAGGCATTATCGTCTATGAAGAGATAGACGGTGAATATCAGCAAGTTACCGCCAATGTGGACACCTCAACGTACAAAGCCCGCGTTACCTTTGAGGCCCAACACGTCGGCCCTTACTTCTTTAAAGTCTACCAAATCAGCTCCCAGTGTAGCGGCAGTACCTATGAATTGTATTTCGAGACGCCGGTGGGGCCGACGGCCACGCCCGTGGAACCCACCTCCACGCCGCAACCCACCGCCCCGCCGGTCTCTGGCCCCAGCGGCTTCGATCAATACGAACCCAACTTCGATTTTGAGACCGCCACCACCATCGCGCCGGGACAAACATATAATCTCAACTTTATCCCCTGGGGGAGCTGGTCGGTGGACAACGACTTCTTCCGCATCCGCGTCAAGCCTAATCTGCGCTTGACCTGCGAGACATCGGATTTAGACCCCGGCGTCGATCCCAATATGATCTTCTTCACCGGCCCCAGTTGGGACAACTCACTGATGAGCAACGACGACATCGAATTGGGGAACTTCAACAGCCGGCTCTCGTATTACAGCACGTACGAGGGCTATATGTACATCCTGGTGGGGCAGGGGAACCGAATGGATCCTCGAGATACAGAAAATAGCGCCTACAAATTGCGTTGTGATCTGGAGACGCCCGGCACGAGTACGCCGACCACACCGCCGCCCGACAAAGATCCGGCCCCCACCGCGCGCGCCACCGCCACCCCACCCAGCTCGCCCGTCGCTACGCCCACGCCGCCGCCGCCCACGCCCACGGAGGCCCCAACCACCACCAACCTCACCTTCCGCCTGCTCACGACGCCGGAGCCGACGACGCCCACGCCCACACCCACCGGCTTCCGCACTTTTCGCGTCGTCCTCTACTACGATGAAAATCGCGACGGCCAGTTAGGCGCCGGTGAAGGCGTGCCCGGCTTCTACGTCCTCGCGCTCTCCGCCGAAAGCAGCGAGGAGTTGGCTCAAGGCTACACCGACGAGCAAGGGCAACTCTCCTTCACCGTGCCCACCGTCGACACCGTGCGCATCCGCGTGCCGCTCCTGGGCCTTGACCGCATGGTCAAACCCGACACGCCGGAAATCAGCGTGCGTATCGCGCCTCAATCCTTGCCGAAGACCATCCCGTAAACGTTCTTATTTATATATGATTCCCCTGAAAAAAGGTCAAAAATCCGATTTTTACGCACGCAACCTACTACATATATGAAATCCACGCACGAAAAACCTACATCTAGTAGTAAATTTCTAAAAAATCGGATTTTTAGAGTTCTTTCAGTAGAGTTGTATATTTTCTGTTTTGTTGCTTTGATATTATGACATTATGAACGAATCGATTGAAAACGAAACATCGCTCAATACACCGCCGGAGCCG
>JBKHCQ010000218.1:0-6281 GCA_046541755.1 Anaerolineales bacterium
CCGACTAACCAACCTGGTTCTGATGGATTTTGTAGTTAGTGTTTCGGTCGCTGATCACTGAACTAATGTAGCATGTGCGTGCGTGGGCTTTATGTCGCCCCGTGTTGTTCTGTATCGACGGCCTCAGCGCCTACGGGGACGCGATCCAGCGCATATTCTCCTGCGCTTCCTGCCCCATCCCATCTACGCGAAAGATGATCGGCGCTTCTTCGTAAAGCATCCCGCCGCACCCCTCACCGAGGATTGAAATCCCCGGCTACTAAGCGCAAATCAACTAAAGTTGACTCGATTTCCACGCAGTTTCTTTCTTCTTTCCTTCTTTCTTTCCTTCAGTCGGTCTTCAGCCGACTTCAGCCGCTAGCCTGCGATTCATCCGCAGGCGCTCCCCCCACTTTGAGCTTCCCCCAGCCCGTGCTACAATACACATCCATGCATATCCAAAGTTTGAGTTTACGACAATTCCGTCTCTATCATCGCCTGGAGCTTGACCTCCCCGCCGCGCCGATTTTGCTGCTGGGCGCCAACGCGCAGGGCAAAACCAGCCTGCTGGAAGCGATTGCCTACCTTTCGACGGGCAACTCGCCGCTCACCCACATCGACCGTCACCTGATCCACTGGCAGGCGGTCGAGGCCGGGATGCCCTTCGCCCACCTCAAGACCGAGGTCGTGCGCGAGCGGGGCCACGCACGGATCGAGATCGCGCTGGAGCAGCAGCAACTCTCGAATGGAAACGCGCGATTGAGGAAACAAGTCCAGATCGATCAACACCGCATCCGCGTCTCCGATTTAGCCGGCCATCTCAACACCGTGATCTTCCTGCCGGAGGATATGGCTTTGGTCAGCGGCTCGCCCTCCGGACGGCGGCGGCACCTTGACGACCTCCTCTCGCAGGTCTACCCCGCCTACGCAGAAGCGAATCGCGAGTACAGCTCGGCGGTCTCGCGACGCAACGCGCTCCTGCGCCATCTGCGAGATCATGGCGGCGATCCCGCGCAGTTGGCGCCCCTCGAAGAGACGCTCGTCCGCACCGGCGTCGCGATCTCGCTCTATCGCCGGCGGGTGATCCGCGCCCTAAACTTCCACGCCGATCCCATCCATCAGGATCTGACCGGCGGGGCAGCGTGGCTGAAGCTCAAGTACGAGCCGAACTTCGATCCCCTGCGTCCGCCGGCGTTAGATTACCAAATCGATCTGCTGCCGGATGCGACCGACGCCGAGCCGGTCAACGCGGCGGCGCTGCGCGAGGCCTACGCCGAGGCGCTGCGTCGGCGGCGCGCCCGCGAGATCGAGCGCGGCATGACGCTGATCGGCCCGCATCGCGATGAACTGCGCTTCATCTCCAAGCGCGTGGATCTGGGCATCTTCGGCTCGCGCGGCCAACAGCGCACCGCCGTGCTGGCCCTCCGCCTGGCCGAACTCCGCTGGATGGAGCACGAGACCGGCGAATCCCCCGTCCTGCTGCTGGATGAGGTGCTGGCGGAATTGGACAGCCAGCGCCGCCGATACCTACTGGCACAGATCAACGGCGTCGAGCAGACCATCCTCACCACCACCGACGCGGAACTCTTCCCCGCCGCCTTCCGCCATCGCGCCCTCACCCTCCGCGTGACCGATGGCATCATCGCCTCCGCGTGAAAATTAGAGTGCCTTGCGAAGGTTCACGGGGATTTGGGTAAACCGATGAACCTCTCGCTGCACCTCCTACAAACTGTTTAAGGCCATTTGCGCAACTTTCGCAAGGGTTCCCAATGAGGAAATAAAACGAGAGGAATGGAGGAACAATCTATGTTTACAGAAACCAAAATCGGAAAATGGGTCGTGCGCGGCGCGCTGGTATTAACCCTGGGTGCGATCTTCATCATCTACTTGGGGATTGCGTTGGATCTCTCGACGCGGGCCTACACCTCGAAGCAGGCGGACTTCCTGAGCTACAACTACGAGCGCAGCGTGGTGCAAGCGCCCCTGATGATGAATCTGGTGATGGATAAAACGCCGGAGGGTGAGATCCAGATGGAGCCGGCGAACTTCACCGATTGGGAGAGCCACGTCCGCGCGCGCCTGGACGCCCGGTATGAGGAAGATGAAGGCGTCAGCGCCACGGTCTACGAGTTGGATTTCGAGAGCAGTTATCACCTCACCTACCCCGGCCCGGCGCCCACCGCCACCATCGAGCTGGTCTTCCCCTTCCCCAGCAACCTGGAGACCCTCCACGAGGTAGATTTTCTGGTGGATGGCGTCGCGCCGCCCGAAGCGCGCTACACCATTCGCGACATCCGTTGGCAGACGGTGATGGAGGCGGGCGAGACGCACGATCTCGTCATCAACTACCGCGCGGATGGCGCGAATAGCTTCACCTACGCCCTGAGCCAGGATCGGCGCTTCGATGCCTTAGATGTGCAGGTGACCGTCCACGGCGTCGCGGGGAGCACCGTGCCGAAATCGGCGCTGCCCACCACAGAGACGTTGGGCGAAAGCGAGGGCGGCGCGGGCGAGCGCTTCATCTGGGCCTACGAGGGGCTGGTGCCGGGCCGCAACATCCGCCTGGAAATGCCCCAGCGCCTGGGATTTGCGCAGCGCCTGGCCCAATTGCAGGACGATTTCGCGATCTTGGCCGGGCTGGCCCCCTTCATCGTGGGGCTGTTCTTGGCCGCCCTGGCCGGCTGGTTCGCCTTGGCCGACGTCCCCCTGCGCCTCGAAGACTACCTGCTCATCGGCGTGGCGATGACGCTCTTCTATCCCGCGCTCACCTTCCTCAGCGGCGTGCTTCCCCTGCCGCTGGCCGCCGCGATCTCGCTGCTCGTCGCCTCCGGCCTGATCCTGACCTTCTTAGGCCTGCGCGTCAGTTGGCGGCGGACGTGGTGGCGCGCCGGCTGGCTGCTCGTCATCTTTCTGGGCAACTTCTCCCTGAGCATCTTCACTCCATGGACGATGCTCCTAGGCACGCTGGGCGGCATCCTCTTAGTCGGCACCTTTATGGCGCTCTATGCGCGCCGTCCGGTCGCGATCCCAACGGACGAAATCGCAGTGGAGGAAATCCCAGAACCTGAAGCCGCAGCCGCCCCTCCGCCGCCAGCGACCGTTGCGCCACGCGCTCCCAGTGAAACCCATCACTGCCCGCGCTGCGCTCGGCAGATGCCGCGCGACTTCGACTTCTGCCCCGGCTGCGGCTACGATATGCGCCCGCTGCGCGCCTGCACCCACTGCGGCCACGAGCAATTCGTTCCCACCGACCTAACGCCCGCCTACTGCCAGCACTGCGGCAAGCCGCTCGCGTAACCCCTCAAAGAGGCAGTCTGGGCAGAAGGGCCACAACCACCCAGGTGACATATCACGCTTCGCAAAGCGTGATATGTCATCCAATTGCCCCTTGACAAGCGCCTGGCCCTATGCTACACTAAGAGTGTGAACGTTCACGTGACTTCACATAACACGTCACAAGATTGAATCCCCTATTTGTCTCTTCTCTCACCAAAGTGGATACGACGCTGATGCTTCCCAGCCAATTACGAGCGAATTGAAAATCATAAACATCAATGCAACGTAAACGTGTGACCCTCAAGGATGTAGCAGCCCATGCTGATGTCTCGCGCCAGACGGTCTCGCGAGTCATCAACAAAAAGGGGAACGTGGCAGATGAGACCCGCCAACGGGTGCAACAGGCCATCACCGAGCTGGATTATCACCCCAACCCCGCCGCGCGCGGATTGGTTCACAGCCGCACCAACAGCATCGGCCTGGTGATTCCCTACACCTCCGATATTTTCTTCTCTGACCCCCATTTACTGCGCTTTATGTGCGGCGTCGACCACGTTGCCGGGCAGCGCAACGTGAGTCTCGTGCTCTCAACCGGCCAGTTATGCGCCGAAAACGAATCCACCCCGCCGGATGAACTGGCGGCCTACAAGCGCCTCACAAGCGCCGGCTACGTCGATGGGGCCATCGTGATCGAGACCATTGCCACCCAGAAAGGCATCGCACTGCTGGAACAACTCGGCTATCCTTGGGTGACGTTGGGCTACGCGCCCCCTACGACAAACGGCGCGCGCGCCGTCCACGCCGACGATTACGGCGGCGCCCGCCAGGCGATGATGCACCTGTTGAGCCTCGGCCATCGACGCATCGGCGTCATCAATGGCACGGATCAAGCGCCGACGGCCTTTCGCAAGCGCCTCATCGGCTGCCGGCAGGCAATGGCGGATCATGGCCTGACGTTGGAGGTCGATGGGGTCGTCGAGGGCAATCTCACGCCGGAAAGCGGCTATCAAGCGGCGGCCAAGCTGCTGGCCCTCCACCCGCGCCCCACCGCCATCTTCGCCCTCAATGATCGCATGGCGACGGGCGCGCTCCGCTACTTGAGGGAACACGACATCCCCATCCCCCAACGCATCTCCGTTGTTGGATTTGACGACATTCCCACGGCCGAAATCGCTTCGCTGACGACCGTGCGCCAACCGGCCTTAGAGATGGGCCATCAGGCCGCGCGGTTACTGTTCGATTTGATGGAGGAACGCACCTTGCCCAATCAGCCGATTGTGTTGCCGACGGAGCTGATGGTACGCGGCTCGACCGGGCCGGTCGCCGAGGCGTAAAGCAAGTTCGGCGCAGGCCATCGGGTCAGAAGATCAAGTAAAAGATGTCCCAAAATTCACAGATGCAGAAACAGGAGGTGGTTATCGGCGCGAGGTAAAGCACAACAGGAAATATCTTGAAGTTGATCGTCCCTTGAAGATTTTTCAAACATCCAAAGTATACTCAAAACTTACCCAAAACTTACCAAAATATATATGGAGGAAGAGATGAAAAAGACGTTGTTTGCGATAGCGGCCTTACTGGCCCTGATCGGGATCCTGTCCTCTTGCGCGACCCCAACGCCGGAGATCGTCGAGGTCGAGCGCACCGTCGAGGTGGAAGTCGAGCGCACTGTCGAGGTGGAAGTCGAGCGCACTGTCGAGGTCGAGGTAGAGAGAGAGGTTCCCGTTGAAAAGAGTCTTGTGATCTACAACTCCTACATGAGCGACCCCGCGCCTCGGGAAGTCGATGCCGAGTTGGTCGCGATGTTCGAGGAACAACACCCCGATATCGACGTCGTGCACAGCACCGTAGCCCACGAGGACTTCAAGCAGGCCATTCGCGCCTATTTGACGGCCTCCACGCCGCCCGATGTGATGACCTGGTTCGCCGGCAATCGCGCCCGCTTCTTCATTGATCGCGGGCTGATTATGGACATCAGCGATGTCTGGGAAGAGGAAGGCTGGAACGAGAATTATCCCAAGGGCTTCCGCGCGATGAGCACGGTGGATGACAAGCAGTATTTCGTGCCCTCAAGCTGGTATTGGTGGGCCGTCTATTACAGCAAATCCACTTTTGAGGAGTACGGCCTGGAAGAGCCGGAGACCTGGGAGGAGTTCCTGCAGGTCTGCGAGACGCTCCAAGAGAACGGCGTGGCTCCCCTCGCCATCGGGACGAAGTACCGCTGGACGACGGCCGCCTGGTTCGACTATCTGAACATGCGCGTCAACGGCCCCGAGTTCCACATCGATCTGATGTTGGGCAAGGAGCAGTACGATGATCCGCGTGTGAAGACCGTCTTCACCGACTACTGGCAACCGCTCATCGAGAATGGCTACTTCATCGATGACCCCGCCGCCTATAGCTGGTCCGAGGCGTTGCAGTTCATGATCAACGGCGAAGCGGCGATGTACCTGATGGGCGACTTCATCCGCGATAGCTACCCCGATGAACTCGAGGACGACCTGGGCTTCTTCCGCTTCCCCATCATCGATCCCAACGTGCCCATCGGCGAGGACGCCCCCACCGATGGCTTCTTCATCGCGGCGAACGCGCAGCACGAAGAGGCGGCCAAGAAATTCTTGGCCTACGTCGGCGGCGTCGAAGCGCAGGAGCACATGGTCAGAGAGTTAGGCCGCTTGGGCACCCACTCCGGCGTCGATAGGGACCTCTACACCCCGGTGCAACAAGAGGGCGTTGAGCTAATCGAGGGCGCGGACTTTGTCGCGCAATTCTATGACCGCGATACCACGCCAGAGATGGCGGACGAAGGTATGAACGGCTTCATGGAATTCTGGGACAATCCCGAAGACATCGACGACATCCTGAGCCGGCTAGAAGCAGCCCGCGTGGAAATCTTCGAGACGGAGGAAGAATAGTCCACAGCAAGCTGTAATTCACAGGGTAGGGGCGCGGCTAGCGCCCCTACCCCCTTCTAACGCTTCTTCAGACGCTTCTTCAGAGGGAAACAGAGACGCCCCCTCACATGATGG
>JBKHCQ010000219.1:0-6280 GCA_046541755.1 Anaerolineales bacterium
ACCTGAGTCCAAGTGCGTTGCACCTTGATCTACAAAGAAAGAGAAGGGAAAGAGCGATGAGCCAAACCCCGCGCTACCACTCCTATCTACTGCGGATCTGGGCCACCAGCGATCAGGGCCGGCTCGTGTGGCGCGCGTCGCTGGAAAATCCCAGGGATGGCCGGTGCTACGGATTCGGCACGCTCGGCGAGCTATGCGCCTTTCTCCAAGTGCGGGCGGAGGCGGCCCATCCCGACGAGCCGGAGGAGATGGGAGAGATGGGAGAGATGAGGGATGTGACGAGCTACTGAATGGGCTGCGGGGCTATGAACGGAGAAAGCATAACACATATCCAGCACACCAAAGGAGAAAAACGATGAACCGTAAACTATCTGTCATTACCTTAATTCTGATCACAACACTGGTGTGGGGCGCGCTGCTGCTGAGCGAGGGCCTGTTGGCGGCGCCCGCTTCACCGGCGGCGACGACGCCAGCGATGGCGGCCGATCTCGCGCCCACGCACTGGCTGACCGTCACCACGACGAGCGACGCGGGCGGGATGAATGAGCGGTGCGAGACGCACAGCCCGTGTACGCTGCGCCGCGCGGTCAACGAGATCCGCCATCACAGCTTCGATGACCCGAAGCCCGTGTACCACGTCGCTTTCGATATCCCCGACGCTGACCCCGGCTATGACGCGGGCCACGGCGTGTGGATCATCGATCTGGACAGCACGCAGACCTCCGAGACCTTCATCTTCCGCGATTTTGGGAGCTACGGCCACGTCACCATCGACGGGACAACGCAGCCCGGGGGGCGCGATCTGGCCGCCGGCCCGCGCATCCTCCTGCGCGGCGATAATCGCGAAGGCGTCTTCACCCTCACCGGCGGCCATAACGTCATCCGCGGGCTGGCGTTTCAGGGCTTTGGCGATAACGTCATCAACATCCCGGCGACCAATCATAACCGCATCGAGCAAAACTGGTTCGGCCTCACCACCGCCGGGGATGACATCTATCTGCGCGATCCGCTCCGGCCCGAGGACGGCAGCGGCGAGGGCGGCATCTACGCGCAGATGAGCGGCAGCGATGGCGTCAGCAACACGATCCAGAGCAACATGCTGGTGGGATTCAAGGCGGTCGCCATCAGCGTGCAGGGCGATCACAACGCCGTGCTCAGCAACACCGTGGGGACGCGCGCGGATGGCACGGCGCCCGACGTGCGCGCCGACCGCAAGTGCAAGCCCAATGCCCGCTACTACAACTGGTTCGCGGGCGCGGGGATCAAAGTCTTCGGGCAGGGCAATCTCGTGGCGCATAACCGCGTCGTCGGGCTGCTCTTCCAGAGCGCCGACCCGCTCAACACGCCCGATGACGCGATTTCTGTGACCGGGCGCGATCACATCGTGCGCGACAACGTCATCGGCCTGACCAGCGACGGCGTCCACTTCGGCACATGCGGCGAGGGGATTCAGGTGGGCGGGGCGAGCGGCGCGCACTTTATCCAGGTGCGCGATAACCTCATCGTCGGCGCGCGCGGGGCGGCGGGCATCTTCGTCGCGGCGGGCGAGCTGGGCTACGATCTCGACGCCGTGACCGTACAGGGCAATGTGATTTTGGAGAGCCAAATCCAGGCGTTCGACTTCAGCCCCAACGTCCCGGCGGCGCTGCGGCTCTTCAACCCGGCGGCGATCATCGAGATCGATGGCGTGGACGTCAGCGGGACGAGCGGCGCGGAGAGCCTGTGCGCAGACTGCGTGATCGAGGTCTTCCTCGACCATCACGACACCGTCACCGAGACGTTGGCATCGCTCGGTACGACCACGGCCAACGCCAGCGGCGAATGGAGCTTCACATTGACGCGCACACTCGCGTTGACCGAGGGCCTGCGCACCGCCAGCACTACCGTCGCCGACGGGCAGATCAGCAACGCCAGCGGCACGATCACCTACAGCGTGGGCACGACCACGCGCATCTCCGAAATCTACACCCAGACCGGCGCGCCGGAGCCGAAGGAACCGCTTCCGCCGACGCCAGAGCCGCCACTGCCCGTGATCTGGCCCGCGTATATGGCGCAGCCCACCGCGCCCGGCGCGCCCAACCTCGTCATCACCGTCACCACCACCGCCGATCCCGACGATAGCGAGCAATACGTCTGCTACAACGCCGCCTATCCCGGCGTCGTCGGCAAGACCGACCGCTTGCCCTGCACCTTGCGCCAAGCCATCGAAGAGGCCGAAAGCGTGATGGCCGCCGATCCTGACCTGCGCCCGGTCGAAATTCGCTTCGCCATCCCCATTACGGATGCCGGCTACGACGCGGGCCTGGATGTGTGGGCGATTCAGATCACCGACACCCAGAAGCTCAACGCCCTACCCACGCTCGGCAGCGCCGACGTGGAGAGGGCCGGGCAGGTCGTCATCGACGGCGGCACGCAGCTCGGCGGGCGCAGCGACGGCCCCAAGATCATCGTGCGCGGGCCGCAGCACCGCGATCTGGTGGGGTTGGTGGTCAATGGCCACAACAACGTCATCCGAGGGGTCGCGTTCCAGAATTTCAAGACCGCCTTGCAGCTCAACCAGAGCCAGAACATCGTGGAGGACAACTGGTTCGGCCTGGATGATGCCGGGACGGGTATCGCCTGGCGCGACGCCGACGCGCCGGAGCAGGGCAGCGGCCTGGGCGGGATCAAGGTGGCGGAGAACACGACGCAAACGTTGATCCAGAACAACGCGCTGGCCGGCTTTATCGGCGCGGCGATCAGCATGGACGGCGACGACGGTTTCGTCCTCGACAACCGCGTCGGCACGGATGCCAACGGCGTTGTGCCGGAGGCGGCGTGGAACCGCTGGTGCCGCCCCAACGCCCGTTATTACAACTGGTTCGGCGGCGCGGGCGTGGAGGTGCGCGGCAAGCGCAATCAGGTCATCGGCAATCGCATCGCTGGGCTGCTGTGGTACAGCAACGATCCGGAGAACACGCCCGACACGGCGCTCGAGGTGAGCGGGCAGGATCACCTGATCGCGGACAACGTCATCGGCATCGACGCCGCCGACAAGGAGGTCGGTTCCTGCGGGCGCGGCCTGGTGGTGGATGCCGGATTTACGCGCGTGCTCTCGAATACCGTCGTCCGCACTGCGCTCGAACCGTTCCGCATGGACGGCTCGCAGGTCGCGATCAACGCCCTGTACTACGCGGGCAACCTCTCCTGGGACAGCACCGCGCCAACGTATATGGAGTTCGGCAACCAGGTGCCCGAAGCGCGCCAGCTCTTCACGCCGTCGGTGATCCTCAGCATCGATGTGAACGGCGGCAGCACCACCGTCGCCGGCGCATCGCATCCCGACGCGCCGTGCCCTTACTGCCAGGTGGAGCTGTTCTTAGATGACCTCGATCCGCTGACCGAGACGTTAGAATCGGTCGCGGTGGTACAATCGGACGTTGACGGCGATTGGGAGACAACCCTGCCCTTCGAGCTGGGGCTGGATGAGGGCCTGCGCACGGCGAGCACGGCCTTCAACTACGGCATCATCGCCAACTTCGACGGCCCCTCGACCTCGCGCGTCTCCACCGAAGTGTACAGCCGCACCGGCGCGCTCTTGCCCGATCCGCCGCCCGATCCCGTCTTCCCTACGCCGCCGGTCATCCCAGAGGTGGTCTACGCCGAACCGCCCGCGCCCCCCGCGAACTACGTCACCGTCATCACCGTGACGAATACGACCGACGCGGCTCCGCCGGCGGAGGGCGCGTTCCGTTGGGCGATCAATCAGGCGAACGCGCTCTCTGCCGCGCGGCGTCCGGCGCTCATCGCCTTCGACATCCCCACGAGCGACGCGGGGTACAACGCCGCCGGTTTCTGGAAGATCAGCCTGAGCACTACGGATTTGCCTGTGGTCAAAGGCGGACAGGTGACGATTGACGGCAGCACGCAGCCCGGCGGGCGCGCCGACGGCCCGAAGATCATTCTCTTCCGCGATGGGGCCAGCACGGCGCATCACGCGCTGCGCCTGGGCGAGTTGGTCTCCGAGGGGGCGTACATCGCGCGCGGCCTGGCTTTCCAAAACGTGGAACTGCGGATGACGGGCGCGGGCAATATCATCGAGGAGAACTGGCTTGGCCTGAGCGACGATGGGACGGCGATCTACTTCTATGATGACGATCCCGCGCAGGATAATCACGGCTTCATCAATGGCGCGAGCGCGGGCAACAACAACCTGGTGCGCGCCAACAAGTTAGTCGGTTCGCGGCAGAACGCCATCAACTTTGCCAGCGACGACAACCTCATCGAGGGCAACACTATCGGTCTGCTCGTCGATGGGACGATTCCCGACTGGCCGGCCGCCGGGAGCCTCTGCCAGCCCGATGCGACGACCGACAACTGGTTCGGCGGCGGCGGGATCAAGGTCAGCGGACGGCGCAATCGCATCCGCGACAACACCATCGCCGGGCTGCTCATCCAGGGCAGCGCCACGACCACCCCGCCCGACGCGATCTGGATTCCGAGCGGGCAAGATAATCTCATCGAGGGCAATGCTATCGGCCAGGCGGTGGATGGCACGCCGCTGTGGACGTGCGGCAGCGCGGTGGATATCGGGACGCGCTACACGCGCATCCTCTCCAACACCGTCGTCAACGGCGCGCCAAACGGCTTCTTCGTCAACGGAAGCGCGATCTTCATCAACGCCACGACGATGCAGGGCAACATCATCTCTGACACCGCGCCCGCCATCGAGTTCGGCGACGCGGTTCCCGACGCGCTCAAGTACTTCGCGCCCGCGCTGGCGACGCACATCGACGGCGTGGATGTGACCGGCATCGCCGACGACCCGTGCCCCTACTGTCGCATCGACGTGTATCTCGATGATGACGACCCGGATACCGAGGCGCTGCGCTATCTGGGCGCGACCTTCGCCGATGCCGACGGCGCGTGGACGTTCACGCTGCCCGCCGAACTGGAAGACGGCGAGGGCCTGCGCACGCAGAGCGCCACCCGCGACTACGGCGTCATCCAGCACTTCGAGGCGGGGACGAGCAGCGGGTTGTCGATGCTGTTCGAGCCGCAGCCGCTCACCGCGCCGGAGAGCGTCGTCATCACGCCGCCCGGCGTGAGCGCGTACGGGATCGGGCAGCCGTACACCTTCAGCGCCGGCGTCAGCCCGACGACGGCGACGCTGCCCATCACCTACACCTGGCAGGCGACCGACCAGACGGAGCGCGTCGTGGCAGGCGGCCCGAGCAACGATCAGGCATTCACCTGGGAGGACGCCGGCCCGAAGACCATCACCGTCACGGCGGATAACGGCCTCGGCAGCCCGATCATCGCGTCGTATGACCTGGACGTCTCAAGCGACGGCGGGTATTCAATCTACCTCCCGCTGGTCACGCGGAATTTCGACGGGTGATAAGATCACAGCCAAGCAGAAGGGGGCGTCGCGCACTCGCGACGCCCCTGATCTTATCCAGACATTATCCAGACATTAAATGTAAGGCGGCGTAACATCCGCCCCAGATGATTTTATCTTCCCCGCATTTATCAATCAAGCAACTGGGTTATGGCAGCCGGGCCATTTAGCAATAACCGGAGCCGATTCAGATAATTGCGTCCCAGTACGATTTCATCACCGCGTACATCGCCAACGACATGCAAACCCGGGACGGTTGTCGTACCGACACGCACATCCACCATATACATCAAAACCGAACGCCATTCATCCCATTGCCCACGCACCCATGCATCGTCAATGGGAGACGCCCGCAGTTCTTTCAGGTAAACCGTGGGAATCAACGTCCCATCAGCGCCGGTATCGATGATCCCAGACAAAGGCCCTAGGGTGGTATCGCGTTCAGGTACACTTAAATACAGCCCAAGCGTCGGGGCCGGCGGCGTGTAATTCACGTCGTACTCGTAGTTCATACGTTGCCTCGGCTCAATCGAGGACTGCGAAAAATTAACTCGCGCCGGTCGGCCTGGGGCGTGATGCGTCGAATTAAAACCGGAACATAGCCGTAACGCTCGCGGATGCGCAAATAGAGCGTGCGAGCATCGATATCGGCATCAACGACGTGTCCTTGATGCACAGCTACGTATTGCCCGCGATAGACGGGGAGAATATCGGCATACATAGCTTCCAGCGCCTGACGTTCAGCCATGATTTTTTCCTGAGCAATTTTGTCGAGATATTCCCCCACGGCTGCATTGAGAACATCTGCAACCTCACAATTACGAGCTTGGGCAAGTTGTTGCAGTTTCTCCACGAGTTCGGGTTTTTGGAGCTTAATTACCGTTTCCATCTATGCACCTC
>JBKHCQ010000220.1:0-6269 GCA_046541755.1 Anaerolineales bacterium
CGAAATGGCACTCCGATTCAACAAAATACGGGGCATGATGTCCTCGAAGTCATCTACGAGAACACCGAGACCGCCGAGCGGATCACCGAGACGTTCGACATGGTGGTGTTGGCCAACGCGGTCACACCCGCCGAAGGCCTGCCCGATCTCGCCGCGCGCCTGGGCATCGAGCTGGACAACGACGGCTTCATCCGTTCGGAGGAAATGCACGGCGGGCTGGTGATGACGACGCGCCCCGGCGTCTACGCGGCGGGCTGCGTCTCAGGCCCCAAGGACATCCCCGATAGCGTCGCCGAGGGGAGCGGCGCGGCGGCGCTGGCGCTGAGCCACCTCACCGAGCGCTACTGGCCGGAGCCGTTGGATGTGGAACCGATCCCCAACGTGGAGACGCCGCGCGTCGGCGTCTACGTCTGTCACTGCGGCAGCAACATCGCCGGCGTCGTCGACGTCGAGCAGGTGATGGCCGACGCGCTCGCGCTGCCCGATGTCGTCCACGCCGATCACCAAATGTTCTCCTGCGCGGGCAATACCCAGGCCGAAATCGAGGCATCCATTCGCGAGCACAACATCACGCGCGTCGTCATCGCGGCGTGCTCGCCCAAAACCCACGAATCGATCTTCCGCGGCGTTCTGATGCGCGCGGGCCTCAACCCCTACCTGCTGGTGATGTCCAACATCCGCAATATGGACTCGTGGGTGCACAAGTTCGAGCCGGAGGCGGCCACCGTCAAGGCCTCGGATATGGTGGCGATGGCGGTCCAGAAGGCGCGCCAACTCACGCCGCTGGAGGCCAGTCACCTGCCGCTCACGCAGCGCGCGCTGGTCATCGGCGGCGGCATCGCGGGGATGACCTCGGCGGCGGCGCTGGCCCGTCAGGGCTACGACACGCACCTGGTGGAGAAGGCGGATCACCTGGGCGGCCTGCTGATGGATCTCGACCACATCGCCCCGGCGGATCTCCTGGCCGCCGATATCGTCCGCGCCAAGGCGCAGGAACTGGAGGAGACCGGCGTCCACGTCCACCTCGGCGCGGAGGTTGAGACGATTGGCGGCGTCGTCGGCAGCTTCCACGCTCACCTCAGCAGCGACGAGGCGCTGGAAGTCGGCGCAGTCGTCGTCGCCACCGGCGCCACCCCCTATCAGCCGACAGAATTTGACTACGGCGACGACCCACGGGTGATCACGAACCTCGAATTGGAAGCGCTGCTCTCCGAGCAACCAGCAACCGGTAACCAGCAACCAGCTTCCAGCAACCAACTGCCAGACCACATCACCTTCATCTCCTGCGTGGGCGCGCGCCAGGGCAAGATGGGCTGCTCGCGCTACTGCTGCACCTCGATGATCAGCCAGGCGCTGCGCTTGCGGCGGATGGGCAAAAAGGTGCGGATCGTGAGCAAGGACATTCGCACCTACAGCCGCCAGGCCGAGGAACTCTACGAGGAAGCAATGGGCGCGGGCGTGCAGTTCTTCCGGTATGATGACGACCAGCCGCCGCAAGACGTTCTTTCCTGGAATGCGGATGAGGGCGCTTTGACCTTCTACGATCATCTGTTGCACGCGAACCTGCGCATCCCCACCGAGCAGTTGGTGTTGGTGACCGGCCTCTGCCCGGCGCAGACCAACCTGCCCGATCAGCTCAAGCTATCTGAGAGCGAGGATGGCTTCTTGATGGAGTTGCATCCCAAGCTGGGGCCGGTGCAGACCGCCGTGCAGGGCGTCTTTTTGGCCGGGGCCTCACAGGGCGCCAAGGATGTGCGCGAATCGATGGCGCAGGCGATGGCGGCGGCGGGCAAGGCGGGCGTGCTGTTAGCCCGCAGCGAGATCGAGAAGGAGCCGCTCACGGCCCAGCACGATCCCGAAAAGTGCATCGGCTGTATGCGCTGCGTCAGCGTTTGCCCCTTCAACGCCATCGAGCAGGTGGGCGAGCGCGGCAAGGGCACGGTGCGCATCATGGAGGCGGCCTGTATGGGCTGCGGCAACTGCGCCGCCGAGTGCCCCGTCGATGCCATCGATATGCCGTACTTCACCAAGGCCCAAGTCCTCTCACAGATCGACGCGGCGCTGGCCGAGCATCCCGAGGAAAAGTGCATCGTCTTCACCTGCAACTGGTGCTCCTACGCCGGCGCCGATCTGGCCGGCATCGAGAAGCGCCAATATCCGCCCTCCGCGCGCATCGTGCGCACGATGTGTTCCGCGCGCTTCGAGGAGGCCTTCATCGCGCGGGCGTTCGATCAGGGCGCGGGCGCGGTCTTGGTTACCGGCTGCCGCCTCACCGACAGCGGCTCCGATTGCCACTACAACTACGCCAACACCCACACCGCCCGCCGCTTCAAGCGCTGGCACAAGAAATTCACGCGCCAGGGCATCGCGCCGGAACGGCTGCAACTGCGCTGGATCTCGGCGGCGGAGGGCAAGGAATTCGCGGAGAAAATCGCAGAGATGGATGAGATTGTTCACAAGTATGCGGAACGGAAAGTTACAAGTTAAAGGTTGAAAGTTGAAAGTTCGGCGTCGGGAAGCAAACTTTTAACGTGCAACTTTCAACTTGTAACTTTCAACTTTCAACTTACCACGTCTGTTTCCCCAGGAGGTAGGATGGATCAAAAATCAGCGTCGATGGACGAGCGCATCATTACCTTGGATGACGAGGTGTGGGAGAAGCTGGTCGAATTGACCGAGGGCGCCGCGGCGGCTTGCTATCAGTGCGGTACCTGCACGGCCACGTGCCCCTGGGGCCTGGTGAGCGAAGAGACAGTTTCCGTGCGCGATTTGATCCGGCGGGTGCAGCTCGGCCTGGAACTGGACGATAGGCTGTGGCTCTGCACCTCCTGCGCGCAATGCGAGGCCTACTGCCCGCGCGACGTGCCCATCGCCGAGGTCTTCCGCGCGCTGCGATACATCGATTGGCAGCGCAACACCCCGCCGGAGGGCCTGCCCGCGCTGCTCTGGTCGATCTACTGGAACGACAACCCGTGGGAGCAACCGCCCTCGCAGCGGGCGGCGTGGGCGCAGGATCTGGCGCTCCCGGCCTTCGATTCCGACGCGCACGAGGTGCTGCTCTACGTCGGCGGGACGGCCTCCTACGATACGCGCGCGCAGCAGGTAGCGGCGGCGCTGGTGCGCGTGCTCCGCGCGGCCGGCGTGGCGTTCGGCGTGTTGGGCAACGCCGAACCGCCCAGCGGCGCGGAGGTGCTCGACGTCGGACATCAGCCCTATTTCCAAGAGATCGTCGCGCACACCACGGAGGTCTTCCGCGAGCGCGACGTCGCGCGCCTCGTGACGCTCTCCCCGCACAGCTACGACGCCTTCCGCCAGCATTATCCCGATGAATTCGAGCCGCTGCACTACACCCAATACCTGGCCCAGCTTCTGGCCGATGAACGGCTCTCGTTTGCGCAGCCGGTCGAGCTTACCGTCACGTTTCACGATCCCTGTTATTTGGCGCGGCACAACGCCGAGATCGAGGCGCCGCGCGCGGTGCTGCGCGCCATCCCCGGCCTCGACCTGGTCGAGATGGCGGACGCCGGCATCGATACGCTCTGTTGTGGCGGCGGCGGGGGCCGGATGTGGCTGGAGACCGAGCCGGACGAGCGCTTCGCCGATCTGCGCGTGCAGGAGGCGCTGGACGCCGAGGCGACAATCTTGGCGACGGCGTGCCCATTCTGCATCGCCTGTTTGGAGGACAGCCTCAAGGCCCAGAAGATCACGGCGCTGCGCGTGCTGGACATCGCGGAAATCGCGGCGTTGGCGGTAGGGAGTTCAAAGTTGCAAGTTGAAGGTTGAAAGTTTTCTGCTCGTTATGTTGCCCATTTGTTGCTTTGACGATTTGCTGTTTTGTTGCTTTGATATTTGTACATTTGATTCGAGGAGCCGGGTATGGTGCAATCCCTCTATGGCGTTGATGAGGCTCAGGATGTGGTCTGGGTCTTTCTGGAACATTTAGGACAACGGAGCGGTGAGTTGGCCGGCGTCTCGTTGGAGTTGCTGGCCCAGGGCCGCGAGTTGGCGGATCAGTTGGGATGGCCGTTGGCGGGCCTATTGCTTGGGGATCAGGTCGCGACGCTGGCCGAGATGGCCATCGCCCACGGCGCAGATCGCGTCTGGCTGATCGAGCATCCCGACCTGGCGACGTTCCTCGTGGAGCCGGCCACCGAGGCTGCGCATCAGGCGATTGTGGCGGAGCGGCCCAGCATCCTACTCTTCGGCGCGACGCCCAACGGGCGCGATTTGGCCGGGCGCTTGGCCGTGCGGTTGCGCACGGGCCTCAACGCCGACTGCACCGATCTCCGCGTCGATGTGGAGCGCGGCGTGCTCATCAGCGAGGTCTCCGGCTTCGGCGGCGGCGTGCTGGCCCTGATCGAGATCGCGCGGCATCGGCCCCAGATGGCGACCGTGCGCCCCGGCGTCTTCGTAGCGGGCGAGCCAGACGCGACGCGCGCGGGCGACGTGCAGCGGCTCGACGTGACGATTCCCGCATCAGCGCGCCGGACGCGCGTGGTGGAGTACGTCGTCGGCGAGGGCGTCGATCTCACGCAGGCGCCGGTGCTGATCGTGGGCGGACGCGGCGTCGATGGGGAGTTCGGGATGCTGCGCGAGCTGGCCGATCTGCTGGGCGGGGAGGTCGGCGCGACCCGCCCGCCGGTGGATGAGGGCCACATCGAGCGCGCGCGCCAAATCGGCCAGACGGGCGTGGTCTGCCGGCCCAAAGTCGCGATTGTCTGCGGGGTCAGCGGCGCGTTCCATTTCGTCGTGGGCATTCAGGAGGCCGAGACCGTCATCGCCATCAACTCCGATCCCGACGCGCCGATCTTCGACTTCGCGGACTACGGCATCGTGGGCGACGTGCACGACGTCGTCCCCCGGCTGATCGAAACGTTGAAATCCATACCCTGACTCGACACACTCTCCAACTTTTAACGTTCAACTTGCAACTTGTAACTGCGTATGAGGTGACTATGCCCAAACTACACATCGTCGTCTGTGTCAAAATCGTGCCCAAGCCGGAAGAGGTGCGGGTCGATCCTGAGACCTGGCGCTTGGATCGCAGCGACGCGCGATCGGAGATCAATCCGCCGGATATGAACGCGATGGAGGTCGCGCTGCGCCTGAAGGATCGCCACGGCGCGCGGGTGAGCATCCTCTCGATGGGGCCGCCCTTCTTCACGCCGCTGCTGCGCGTCGCGCTGGCGATGGGCGCCGATCATATCTATCTGCTCAGCGACCGCGCCTTCGCCGGCGCGGACACACTGGCGACGACCTACACGCTGGCGCGCGCTATCGAGACGTTAGGCGACGTCGATCTGGTGATCTGCGGCGAGGAATCCTCCGATGGCGCGACAGGGCAGGTACCCGCCGGGCTGGCCGCGTGGTTGGATTGGCCCCAGATCACGATGGTGAACGAGGTGACGCTGGACACGACATCGGCGACGGTTCAGGGCCGCCGCGAGTTGGAGGGCGGCCACGAGGTATTGGCCGCGCCGCTGCCCGCCGTGCTCTCGGTGCAGACCGCCGCGAACGAGCCGCGCTTTATGGACTTCGAGTTGAAGCCGTGGGCCTTCGCGGAGGGGCGCACGACCGTCTGGGATCAAGCCGCCTTGAGCGCCGACACGGCCTACTTGGGCATCGATGGCTCGCCGACGCAGGTCTCCGGCCTGACCGAAGCGCCGACCCGCGCGCGCAAGCGTCAGATCCTGGAAGGGTCAGTCGATGAGATGGCGACGCAACTATCTACGCTGCTGGCGCGCTATGATGTGTGAGCCTTTTGGAGCGTAGGGATTAAAGTAGCGTGTAGCGTATAGCCTTCAAAGCCAAAGTCCTGTGGCAGGCGACGAGTGATCAGCCTGCGCAGGGCTTTTGTGTTTATGAGATACGAATATGATAGTTGTGGCAATTTTGGTATTTATATATGAAAACCCTTGACAAACGAAAGGCTATCCTATATGATGTTTTATATAACCTCTTAATACATTTTTGGGTGTATTAGTTTTGCAGTCTCTATTGCAACCATTTTTTAACCTCAGTCCGTTAAAATTACGTGCAGGCGCGCGGCGGCTGGACTTCACGCGATATGATCGTCCAAGCCAATGGGGCGGGCCGTTACAGCGCCGACTTCAGCGGCTACTTGGATCTGGTCGATTACGACTACGCTTACGTCTACTACCAGACCGAGCCGGGCATCGAGGTCGTGGTCGGCGCGCTGAATCACGAGAACTCCCCCTTGCTGGGAGAAATCGAGCATGCGTTGGCGGGAGAGCTTTACAGCTTGGAAT
>JBKHCQ010000221.1:0-6248 GCA_046541755.1 Anaerolineales bacterium
CGTCGTAGCGTGGCGCCATCACAGCCCAATCGAATCTTGCCATCGAGGCCTGCAGCTCGGCGGCGAGGGCGCGCGCCGCATCGACCTCGTGGATGGCCCAGCGCAGGTGAGCGAGCAACTCCTCGAAATCCCCGTAGAGGCAGCGGGCGTGATGCGTGAGCGGCAGCAGCTCTGGATAGGTCAGGCGATGCGGCAGCACGGGGAAGCAGCCCGCGTACATCGCCTCCACCACGGCGATGCCAAAGAACTCGTGGCGCGCGGTGCTGACGACGATATCCGCCGCCCAGAGAAGCTGCGCGTACGTCGCCGCGTCGGCGCGCCCGTAGTGGATCACCCGCGCGCCCAGGCGCTCCCGCGCCGCCTCGAACTCCTCCGGCTGCTGGCGGACGTTGCTGCCCGCCAGCGCGATGCGAAAATCGATCCCCTCGGCGACCAAGGCATCCAGCGCGCGGAAGAAGACGGCGGGCGCTTTGTCGTACTCCCACCGTTGATTCCACAGGATGATGGGCGGGCCGTCATCGTCGGGTTGGGCAGCGGGCCGGGCGCGATCTAAGCGCGCCAAATCGCAGCCGACGGGCAGGACGCTGGCCTTCGCTTCCACCGCCGCGATCCGATGTACGTGCGTGAAATCGGGGAAGTGCTTGAGAAAGCGCGGGAGCGCCTCGAACCAATCCGCCCGGTGATACTCGGAATTGAAGAAGACCTGATCCGCCGCCAACATCGAAAGCCAGTTGATCATCGCGTAAGTCAGATCGCGCTTCTGCCCCGGCGGCGTTGGATAGGTGAGTTGATTTTCATGGCAGTAGAGCGCCGCCGGCGTATCGCGCAGCCAATCGCGGCTCAAGCCCAAGAAGGTGGGCAGGTTGAGCATATCCGTGGTCAGCAGCAGATCGGGCGCGTCGGGCGTGTCGGACGCAATATACAGCTCGCGCGCGCGTTGGGCCAGCGTGACCGCGCCGCCCTGCATCCGCCACGTCCAGAAGCGCGCGGGCAGATGCAGCACCGCGATGTGATGGCGGCTGTGTCGGGCGTAGCCTTCTGCCCAGGCGCGATGGCTGCCGCCAAAGTAGGGCGCGATCAGCAGGATGTGCATCCCTAGAAAACTAGGGGCGCTCCACGCCGGGACATTTGCACGCGATGCCCTCATCCATTCCCTTTGGCCAACATTGATTGCCGGAGATGCATGCGGCGCGCTCCTGGCCCGCGCGCAATCGCCGGGGTAGATCCGGCTCGCAGATGAGGGGCCGCGACATCGAGTCGTCGTCGATGGCCGTCATCTCTGGATGGCATTTGCCGGAAGGATGGAGGTACAGATGGCCGGTGATGATCAAGCCGACGCTGCCGGCGCTCAACTTCCGGTAGAGATCTAATAGGGGCGGCGTGGGACGTCCTTCAGCATCTGTCAATCGCTCCGCCGTAGTCGAGCGCGCGATCCGATGGGGCAATTTTAAGGTATTGATCTGTCCGGCGGTAAATAGCATAGAAGATGCTCCATAAATGTGGCTGAAATGCGGGATAATTCATTTGATTAACATTTGTTTGTGGTCGGGCGTTCGCTCAGATGCGATTGGATGTGCGCCGCCAATGTCCGGGCGCGCTGGGGCGCGTCGCCGACGTAGGCGCGCGCATCTAAGGCGGCGTGGATCTGCTCCGGCGTGAGGTGCGCCGTGATCTCCGGCGCGGCGGCCAGCAACTCCGGCAGCGGATTTTCCTCCCCCGCCTCGATCTTCGCCCACGCCTGCATCGCGATCTCGCGCAGCGCCTCGTGCATCGCCTGGCGGTCGGCGCCGGCCTGCACCAGGCGCATCAGCAGCGGCTCGATGGCGGCGAAGGGGCCGTAGGTATCCAACGTGCGTTGGACGGCGTGCTCGTTGACGCGCAGGTCGCTTACCAATCGGATCATCCCACGCAAAATCTCATCGGCGGCTAAGAAGGCGTCGGGCAAAATCACCCGCTGATTGGCCGAATCATCTAAGGTGCGCTCCAGCGCGGAGTGGGCCGCGTTATCCCAGGCGACGCGCGGCAGTTGGGCTAAATAGCGCGCCAGGCTATCGATCTTCTCCGCGCGGATGGGATTGCGCTTGAACGGCATCGCCGAGGAGCCGACCTGGCGGCTGCCAAACGGCTCCGACCATTCGCCGATGGCGGGATTTTGGAGCAGGCGCAGGTCGAGCGCGAAGCGATAGGCCGCGCTGCCCAGCCCGGCCAGCGTGGAGAGCACGGCCCAATCCTGCCGACGGGGATAGGTTTGATTGGCGACCGGCCACGTTCGCAGGCCCAGCTCGTCCATCACGGCGCGCTCGAACGCGGCGGGCGTCACCTCATCCGGCAGCAGCATCGCGTACGAAGCCGAGGTCCCTACCGCGCCCTTGAAGCCCTTGCCGCGCAGCTCTTCTCGCAGGCGCAGGAGCGCCCGGTGATCCTCCAGCAGATCCTGCGCGTAGCCGGCCAAGCGATAGCCGAGGGTCGTCGGCTCGGCGGGCTGGAGGTGAGTGAAGCCCATACAGGGCGTATCGGCCCAGCGGCGGATCTGCGCGGCAAAGGCGGAGAGCAGTTCGGATAGTTGAGCTAGGTTCAAATCTAAGGCGCGCTGCATCTGCAAGATCGTCGCGTTGTCCTTCACATCCATTGAGGTGGCGCCCGCGTGGATGATCCCGCCGCCGATGGGGCATTGCTCGGCGTAGGCGCGCACCTCGGCCATCAGGTCGTGGTGGATCTCAGCCTCGATCTCTAAGGAGCGCGCCAAATCGACCTCGGCTTGGTGCGTGGCGAGGTCAGCCGCCTGCGCCTCGGTCACTGCCCCAAAGCGCGATTGCACGCGGGCCAGCGCGACCCAGATGCGGCGCCACCAGCGGCGCTTGGTGCGCTCGCTCCAGATTTCGCGCATCGCTTCGGAGCCGTAGCGCCACGTAAACGGTGAGACATAGGGATCAGGCATTGGTATCTCCTGGGGAAAGTAGGTTGGATTGGCAATCCGACGGGTCGGAATCCCATTCCGACCTACGTTCGAGAACATCCAACACGAGGAAATGGGACAGTCCAAAGCGACGCAGGGGCGTGCGCTCCAGCTCGTAGGTCAGCCAGCGCAACAGTTGGCCCAGGCGTGGGCGCCGCGCGACGATGTTATCGTAGCCGGGGTAGATCTGGGTGTGGACGCGCGCGCGCGCGGGCAGATCGCGAAACAGGCGGCGGAGATCGGCGGCGGTGTACGCGCGGACGTGGGGGGCGAGGCGATCGCGCAGGGGATCGGGCAGCCAGTTGACCAGCGGCTTGTTGCCAAAGTGATAGCGTCCGTGCCAGTAGATGCCGTGCGTCTCGAAGATGTAGAGCCGGTTGGGCACGAAGATCACGATGTGCCCGCCGGGTCGGGTGACGCGGACCATCTCGCGGGCGCAGCGCCGATCATCCGCGACGTGCTCCAGCACCTCGTGGGAGAAGGTCACGTCGAAGGATTGGCTGGCGAAGGGGAGCGATTCGCCCACGGCCTGCATCACGGCGCGCGCGCGGTCGCGAGCTTCCTGGGCGCGCTCGCTCTCGATCTCCACGCCGTACACGTGGGGCGTGTGCCGGGAGAAGGCGTTCGTGTACATCCCCACGCCGCATCCCACATCCAAAATTGCCTTGCCGTGCAGATCGATGTGCTGGCGAACCAATTGAAATCGGCGCTCCTGTCCGGCGCGCCACACAAAGGAAGGATTCCCTCGCGTAGCGGCTTTATCGTTGGTTTGATCCACGTTAGTCTCCTGGGCTGATTTTTAATCGGGTAAATTTGGTGGGGCGCGGTTATCTTTCTGGAGCGTCCCCTTGATTGTAAAATCAAAAAGCTCACTGTCAAATTGACACCCCCCTGCAAATATGGTACTATTAAAGATGGTCAAGCCTTCCTAAAAGAGGGAGCATTACGTCATCATTTCCCCTAAGTTTCTTGTTTTTGAGGGGGAGTTTTTCTTAATGTGGCCTACGAGAAGTCTCCACTAGCACCCATATCACCCAGCAGATTCAGACCCCACGACTTGATCGATGTTGGGTGAGCTTAGGAAGCGGCGTACCTGACAACGTTTATGAAATTCCTGCTCGATTTTGCTTGATTTTGCTTGATTTAAGGAGGATTTATGCCCACATCACGTGTTGATCAACTGGCCACGGCGCTGCGCGACCTTCAGGTTGGCACCCCAGATATTGAAGCCTCCGCTATCGTCAGTGTGGACGGCTTGATTATTGCCTCGGCGCTCCCGTCTGGGTCTGAAGAAGACCGCGTCTCTGCTATGTCCGCTGCTATGCTCTCCCTGGGCGAGCGGATCGCGATTGAGTTGGGGCGCGGCGGGCTGGAACAGGTGTACGTCAAAGGCGATCAGGGGTATGTGATTTTGATGTCGGTTGGACAGGAGGCGGTCTTGACGGCGCTGGCGCATCCCAGAGCCAAGTTAGGGTTGGTTTTCTTGGAGATGCGCCGGGCGGTCGACTCACTCACTGACTTGCTCTGATTATCTGCACTTATTTGGATCATAAAGGCCAGCACATTTCGGTGTGACTGGCCTTTTTGTGTAACTGGTGGGATTATCTCAAAAATAAGAAATCACAGGAGGTTGATTATGTCCAAGCGAGTTGTGCATCCCCCTCGGGGGACGGAGTTGCATTGTAAGAATTGGCTGTTGGAAGCGCCCTACCGGATGATCCAGCACAATCTGGATCCCGAGGTCGCCGGCGACCCAGATCATCTCATTGTCTACGGCGGGCGGGGCAAGGCGGCCCGCAGTTGGGAGGCGTTCGATGCTATCCTCGCTACGTTGCGGGAGATGGAGGTCGACGAGACCTTGCTCATCCAATCGGGTAAGCCGGTGGCGGTTTTCAAGACGCACGAGGACGCGCCACGGGTGCTCCTCGCCAACTCCAATATCGTGCCCGCGTGGGCGACGCAGGAGAACTTCGATAAATGGGAGCGCGAGGGGTTGATTATGTACGGCCAGATGACCGCCGGCTCCTGGATCTACATCGGGACGCAGGGGATTCTCCAGGGCACCTACGAGACGCTGGGGATGGCCGCGCGCCAGCATTTCGGCGCGGAGGCGTCGCTTAAGGGGACGTTTACGCTGACCGCCGGGCTGGGCGAGATGGGTGGCGCGCAGCCGCTGGCGATCACGATGAACGAGGGCGTGGGGCTGATTGTCGAGGTTGATCCCTGGCGCGCCGAGCGCCGCTTGAAGCACGGCTACGTCGATGAGATCGAGGAGGAACTGGACGCGGCCCTGGGCAAAATCGAGACCTACAAAGCGCGGGGCGAGGCGCATTCTATCGGGCTGATCGGCAACGCGGGCGATGTCTTCCCCGAACTGGTGCGGCGCGGCCTGATCCCCGATGTCGTGACCGACCAGACGCCGGCCCACGATCCGCTCCTTTACGTGCCCAACAGGATGACTTTAGCGGAAGCGGAGGCGCTGCGCCAGTCTGATCCGGAACGCTATCAAGAAGAGGCCATCCGCACGATGACGGAGCATTGTGCGGCGATGGTCGAAATGCAGAAACAGGGCGCCGTAGTCTTCGATTACGGCAACAACCTGCGGCAGCGCGCCTATGACAACGGCCTGGAGGAAGCGTTCAACTATCCCGGCTTCGTGCCGGCCTACATTCGGCCGCTCTTCTGCGAGGGCAAAGGCCCGTTCCGCTGGGTGGCGCTCTCCGGCGATCCAGAGGACATTTACGAGACCGACCGCATCATCTTAGATCTCTTCCCCGAGGACGAACATCTGGTGCGCTGGATCAAGATGGCGCAGGAGAAAGTTCAATTCCAGGGGCTGCCCTCGCGCATCTGCTGGCTGGGCTATGGCGAGCGGGCGCAGGCGGGCTTGGCCTTCAACGAAGCGATTGCCGAGGGGCGGATCTCCGCGCCCATCGCCATCGGGCGGGATCACCTCGACGCCGGCTCGGTCGCCAGCCCCAACCGCGAGACGGAGGCGATGAAGGACGGCTCCGACGCGATCTCCGACTGGCCGATCCTCAACGCGCTCCTCAACGCCGTGGGTGGCGCCACGTGGGTCAGCTTCCATCACGGGGGCGGCGTGGGCATCGGCTACTCGCAGCACGCGGGGCAGGTCATCGTCGCCGATGGGACGCCCGCCGCCGCCGCGCGCCTCCAGCGCGTGCTGACGACCGATCCCGGTCTGGGCGTCGTCCGTCACGCCGACGCGGGTTATGAGCAGGCCATCGATGCGGCGGAGCGGCACGGGATTTGGATGCCGATGCTGAAGTAG
>JBKHCQ010000222.1:0-6240 GCA_046541755.1 Anaerolineales bacterium
CGGCCCAGGCTGGTCTCGATCAGCGAGCTTTTGGAGATGTTCATCCCCAAATCTGACTCCCGCTGGACGGTGAAGACGATGTCGCCGTCGTCGTGGATCAGGAGGAGATCGTACCAGCCGTTGATCTCCATCACCTCCTGGAACTCACCGGCGTATTGAGCCGCCAGCGCGCGCCACTCCGGCGTATCGATGGTATCGCCCGCGTCCTCATAGGCGCGATCAAAGGCCGTCATCGCTTCGCGCACATAATTCTGCGTTCGTAGCTCCAGCACCGCAATCTCTTGCCCCTCGAAGTAATCCTCTAGACGAGCGGCCTTGCCAGATTGAACGGCGGCCAACTTGTCGTAGCCCTCGTCGCGCAGGGAGGCGACCGTATCGACGAGCACGCCCATATCGCCCTCGCGCTCCTCGAAGTACTGCTCGATCTGGTTCTTCTTGATCGTCTCCACCGCTTCCAATTCACTGAATGCCTGTTGCTGCATCGCGTCGCCGGAGCGCACAATCCCCACCACCGTCGCGATCACCAACGGCAGCAGACCTACGATCAGAAACAGCCCGATCAACTTGGGTTTCATCTTAAGGTTATCTAGAAATGATATAGACATCGCAACCTCCTGTTACGTTATAAGAATTAGGAATTAGGAATTAAGAATTTAGAATGATGAATTTAGAATTCGCAATTCCAAATTCATCATTCGCAATTCTGAATTCATCATTCCTTCCACACATAATTTCGATTCGCGTCCTCTCGAAATCCCATCTCCTGCCAAAAGGGGCGCGCTTGATACCGCACGCGGTCGGCGACGATTTCATCGTACTGGGCTTGGAACAGATGAACCGTCTGGCGGGCATAGCCCTGGCGCTGAAACGCCGGGAAGATCGAAATGGAGTAGATTGTCAATTGCCTACCATGGATCGCGACGCGGGCTTTGCCCACGCGCTCCTCCCCCACTTCGATGTTGACCCACTCGTAATCGGAGACGCTGGAGAATGCCGCATCGAACGCCACCATCACTTCTTCTTCCCTTCCTTCTTTACCTTCTTTACCTTTTTTACCTTCTTTACCTTTTTTACCTTCTCCTATACCGCCGGGCCGGTGCATCTTGAGCGGCGCATCCGACGTTGACGCCGTCGGCGCGGATTTGCGAAACACCTGGCCGGAGCTGGTCACGCGATTGAAGAGCGGTCGCACCGCCGAGGGCAATTTTTGCGTCTGCTCGGTGACCAGGTAGCCGTCGTCGCTCAGCGCGTCGTAAAACGTCTCCAGTACATCGATGCGCCGGGCGGGCGGCAGGTGCAATAACACATTCTTGCAGAGGATTAAGCCGAAACCCTTGCGCGGCGGGCCATCCGTCAACAGATCGTGATGTCGGAAGCGAATGGCGTTGCGCATCTCCCGGCTGATCTGATAGCTCTGCTCATTGCCATTCGAGCCATTCGAGCCATTCGAGCCATTCGAGCCATTCGAGCCATTCGAGCCATTCGAATCATCTAGCGTTGGCAACGGCGTGAAGTACGTCTCCAGATAGCCCGCCGGGATGCGCTTGACGCGACTTTCCGGGTAGACGCCCTGGTGGATAATCTCGCCAAATTGCGCTTCGAGGTCGGTGGCGTAGATGCGCACGTTGCGGAAGAGAAACGGCCCCATATTTTCCCGCAGCAACATCGCCAGCGAGTAGGGTTCCGGCCCCGACGCGCAGCCCGCATCCCAGATATTGATGTACATATGCCGCTTCAACACCGGGATCACGTGCTCAGCGATCAAATCCAACGTGTGTCGATCTCGAAAGAAATACGTGAAGGCCATCGCTCCTTGCCCCTCCCCCTACTTACTAGCTATGCGATCTCTTCGCGCACGACTAACGCTTCATCGGAGAGCAGCGCGGGCAGATCCAACACCGTGAGGACGTCGATCTCGCGCCCATCCACGCGCCACTCGAATTTCTGATGCACGACGCCTTTGATGTATTCCTGCGGGATGCCGTGCATCATCTCCGGCGCCGCTTCCAAGGCGCTGAGCGGCAAGGCGATGACGTTCAAAACAGCATCGGCCAGCAGCGCCAATTCCATCTCCGCCGCCTGGACCACAACCAGATAGGGTAAGGTCTCCTCTGAGCCGATCTCGCCGATCTCATTGACCGCATCTAGGCCCAGGAAGCGGCGCAGATCGAAGACGGAGAGGATGTTGCCGCGGTCGTTGGCGATGCCCGCGACCCAGTCGGGCACGTGCGGCGCCTGCGTGATCTGCTCCGCCGGCCGGATGCGGAAGACGTAAGCCGCTTCCAGGCCGTAGAGTTCGGCGCCCAACTGCACGATGACCAGATCCAGCTGCTCGCCGGCCTCCTCATCGGTGGGCGCCTTCGCAAGCTGGGCCGCGCGCCGCGCCCAAATCTCGTGCAACATCTCGTCGCTGACCGCGGCCATCTCGGCCCCGTCGCCGTTGCCTGAATTATTCATCCGCCCAGATAAAAATCGATTATTCATAGATGTGCTCCCAAAATTTTAGAATGGTGAATTGCGAATGATGAATTGCGAATGATGAATGGTGTATCAAGTCCTAATATTCTTAATTCACCATTCTCAATTCTTAATTCACCATTCTCAATTCTCAATTCTCAATTCTTAATTCATCATTCATCAATGCGTCGCCTCGGCGTTCCAGCGCTGCTGCTGTTGGGTGATGGCTTGGCGGAGGCTGCCGAAGGTTACGCCGTCGGAATCGGGGATGAGTTCGCTGTCCGCGTGTGAGGAGAGCAAGCGCCAAGCGTTATCCAAGGATTTGATCGCCTGGGGCAATTTCCCTTGGCTGTAGTACAGATTGGCCAAGCCGTAATGCCCCAAAATCGAAGCCTGATTCAAATAGACAACCTTCTTCATCGCCCGGATGGCCTCATCGATGCACCCCTGATGTTGGTGCACCAGCGCGAGCGTGTAATACGGCTCGATCAGGACGTTGTTCGTCTTGATGGCCGCTGCACACCAGCCCTCCGCATCCTCCCAGCAGCCGAGATTGGCGTAGGCTTTGCAGAGCAACGTACAGGCGCCGGTGTGCGCCGGGCGCGTCTCGACGACCTTGAGCAGCATATCGCGCGCCTGGGCGGAATGGCCGTACTCCAACAGCTCCTCGGCCTTGGTCAAAAGCTCCTCTATCGGCGGCCCCGGGGCCGCCTCCTGCTCTTCAGCTTCGGCCTCCGTGTCGACGGCCAACATCTCCGGCGGCGGCGTGTCATCATCCGGCAGCGTGTCGGGGACGCGCAGCGAAGGCGCTCCGGAAGCGACTGACGTCGGCGGCAACCAATCCCAATCCTCCGGCAACACCGTCGGCGCGCCCGTGCGCTGATACAAAATCGCGTTGGGATAGCTCCGCGCCTGGAAGCGCCGATAGGTCGTCCACGAATGCTCCGAGTGCCCGACGACCAACCATCCGCCATCGACCAGCGCCTCGTAGAAGCGATCCACCACCTGGCGCGTCATCGAGGGCGCAAAATAGATCGTCACATTGCGGCAGAGGATCAAATCCATAAACGTGGTGTTCGTCTGAAACGAGGGGTAGTGATCCTCCGCTAAGTTGAGCTGCTTGAAGGTCACCATCTGCCGAATATCAGAGTGGATTTGGAAGCGTTTGCCCACCTGCCGGAAGTAGCGGTAGCGCCATTGTTTGGCGCGCTCCTCACGGAAGGCCCACTCGCTGTACAGCCCCTTGCGCGCGTGATCCAGCGCCTGGGTGTTGACGTCGGTCGCCAGGATCGTAATCGCCCAATCGTCCACATCGGGCAGCAGTTCGCGCAGCAGGATGGCGATGGAGTACGGCTCCTGGCCGCCCGAACATCCGGCGCTCCAGATGCGCAAGGTGCGCAGCGCGCGCCGGCGTTCGATGATCTCCGGCAGAACGTGGCGCAGGAGCGCGTCGAATTGCCCTCGGTTGCGGAAGAAGTGGCTCTCGCCAATCGTGAGCGCGTTGACCAGGCGCTGGAGATGTACGGCGCCGTGATCGGGATCTAAGAGCAGGCGATAGTACTCGTCCAGGTCCTCGCACGTCGAGGCGGCGAAGGCCTGGCGCACGCCCTGCTCCAAATCCGTCCGGCGCTTTTCCGGGAAGTTGAGGCCGTAGCGCTCGTGCACCAGACGGCTAAAGCGCAGATAATCGCCATAGCCCAAGGTGGGGATTGTCTTCTCGGCGCGGATCTCGCTCATGCCGCGATCTCCTCGCGTTCCATATCCGTATCCGGCGCCGGCGCCGGCTCCGACGCGACGGCGGTCGCTTCTACCTGCTCGAGCGCCGCGCCCAGCCCGTTGCCGTGATTGGCGGAGAAGAGACGCTTGGCATCCAACATCAACAGCGTGCCGGCCTCAGTGTGCGCCAACCCGCGCAGAATCGGCGCCTCGCCCAGCCCCTCCGGCATAATATCGGAGAGTTGCGCGACGTCGTCCGCTGCGAACTGCATCACGTCGATGACCTCGTCGACGATCAAGCCAATGACGCGCTCGTCCTCTTCGAGAGTGATCAAGAGGATGGGCGTGTGCAATCCCGGCGCTTGCTCCGGCAGATCCAAATAACGGCGCAGGTTGACGATGGGCACGGCGGCCCCGCGATAGTTGATGATCCCCGCCACGGCCGGATGGACGCGCGGCAATTGCGTGATCTGCACCATGGGGACGACCTGCACCACCGAGGACAGGGGCAGCGCGTAAGTCCTTTCGTGCAGCCGAAAGGAGATGACCATATCCCCACCATTATCCGAGTGTGCTTGCGTCGTGATCGTGTGCTCCGCCGAAGTGATGTCCATAAACATTCCCCCCGTTCGAGGCTTCAAAACAACTACGGCGACGATGCTATTCTGAACATCGCCGCCTTTATTATGAGGGAAACGCATGGGATTGTCTGTGGGGAAAGCTTGACACTTCGCGTGGGGAAAGTTGGATAGTGGGGAAACATCAGTTTAGTTACATGAGCAGAGCAAGGTGCAACGTACTTAAACCGAAGGAAAGCAACGCCTCATGCGGTAATATCTGGTAATAAGCCCAAAAGTGCGTTGCACCTCAACAAAAAATCCCCCGGCCTGACGACGACCGGGGGATGGGGCAATTTCGCCTAGGCGCTACGCTTTTTCGGGTCATCTAAATTCATCCAACACGATCATGTGTAATTCAGTCACCCGTTTGAGCGCAATATCGTTGGTGAGGAAAGCATCGCAGCCCGCGTGGAGCGCTACGGCGCATTGCAGGGCATCCGGCAGGTCCAGGTTGTGGCAAGCCCGCAATTCGGCGGCTTGGGAAGCAATCGTAGCTTCAATCGGTACGAAGTCCATTCGCCGGGTCAGTAAACCACTGAACATCTCCACGGCATCGAGATGCCCCATTCGATAGGGATGGACCAGACACTCCGCCAGCGTGACGGGGGAAACAACACCAACGAGGGTGCCCGCATCCATCCGCTCGAATACCGGACGTACGAGGGGAAAATAACAGGGGTGCTCTTCCACAAAGTAGATGATGGGAGCGGTATCCAGGAAGAGACGTTGAACGGCGTCAAGCCGTGGCGCCACCATCATTCCCGCTTACTCCATTGAGCTTCCCGATTCTCCCACTCACGTCGGGTGCGTGTGACCCATGCTTGCGCATCCTCGCCTAGCATCGGATAAGCGTAACGCCCGCAAATATCGCGCCACTTATACTCGGTCTTTTCCTGCGTCACAGCCCGCCGGGCGCGTTCGAGTAAATAAGAGGCCAGGCGCAGTTGCTCCTCGATTGGGAGGGTATCCACCTGCTTGAGCAATTCATCGTAGGTTACTGACATAAGCCGCCTCCTTTTCCTCCCCTTTTCCTTTATTGTACTGTCATCCCATAAGTATGGCAAGAGTTTGCGCTCGCGCAGCCCCGAAGAGTTTTCCCCATCAAAAATCCCCCGGCCTGACGACGACCGGGGGATGGGGCAATTTCGCCTAGGCGCTACGCTTTTTCGGCCTCCTTCTCTTTACACTCCTCCAACGCCTCCTCCAACCAGGGGCATTCCGCGTCGGCATCGAGGGAGCGCATGCAGACACAGCCCTCGTTTTCCGGGTGGCGGCAGATGATGGTGCGCGTCACCATGCCCCGGCTGCGGGAGACGTATTCCTCACAGACGGCGTGCGGACATTCTTCATCGTAGACGATAATTCTTCTCGGACTCATATTTGACCTCCGTGCAATGGATAATCCTGTGTGCTATATGGTTCTTGGAGATATGTCGGAATGCCATTC
>JBKHCQ010000223.1:0-6237 GCA_046541755.1 Anaerolineales bacterium
CCCTTGCTGGGAGAAATCGAGCATGCGTTGGCGGGAGAGCTTTACAGCTTGGAATCCCTCTCCGTGGATACGGCCAACTCCGGCGAAGTCTCCACCTTCTACTACACGCCCACGCGCAATAGCTTCATCTTAGGAATCGATTGGGGCGGATACGGCGCCTTCGAGGTCATGATGACCGGCCCGATGGGCAGCATCACCGAAACCCACACCTTCAACCTCAACGCCGCCAGCGCCCCCACCATGGTCAAGATGGATGTGCCGGTTACGGGCGCGCCGTGGAAGATCGAGGTGAAAGCCACCTCGGTTTCCAACGACACCTTCTACTACAACCTCTTCACCGGCTACTACACCGGCATCGGCCAAATCTACCTCCCGATCGTCGCCAAGAATCACTAGTTGCAGCACAACCACAAGCGCCGGGGTGGATACTCTCCGCCCCGGCGTTTTTATATGTTGGCTCTTATGGGTATTGAGGTGAAGTTCGTAGTAGTAGCCCGCAGATAAATCGCGGGCTAGAAGCTAAAGTCGGCTCGAAGCCGACTGAAATGGATGAAGATTCCCGGCATTGAGTCGGCTTTTAGCCGACTTCAGCTTTCAGACGGGTAGTTCACTGCCCGGTTAGCTCCCATGAACTCCCATAAACCTTACATGTTTCGTTCGCGATATGTCCTAACTGATCTATAATGAATCTAGGCGAAGGCAAAGACCGAACATTATCCATCAACCCAGAAAGGATCAAGCAATGACCCATACCTCACAAAATCAAGAACTGGCTCCCTATCTCAACCCCAACCTGCCAATGGCGGAGCGGGCGGCGGATCTGGTGGGCCGCATGACGTTGGAGGAGAAAATCTCGCAGATGCAGCACGCGGCGCCGGGCATCGAGCGTCTGAGCGTCCCGCCGTATAACTGGTGGAATGAGTGCCTGCACGGCGTGGGCCGCGCGGGCATCGCGACCGTCTTCCCGCAGGCGATTGGCCTCGGCGCGACCTGGGATGTCGAATTGATGAAGCGCGTCGCCGAAGCGATCTCCAACGAGGCCCGCGCCAAGCATCACGAGGCGCTGCGCCAGGGCGTCCACGCCCAGTACCTCGGACTCACTTTCTGGTCGCCGAACATCAACATCTTCCGCGATCCCCGCTGGGGCCGAGGCCAGGAGACCTACGGCGAGGATCCCTATCTGATGGCGCGGATGGGCGTGGCCTTCGTGCAGGGCCTGCAGGGCGATGACCCGCGCTATCTCAAGCTGGTCGCCACACCGAAGCACTTCGCCGTCCACAGCGGGCCGGAGCACGAGCGCCACCACTTCGACGCGCAGGTGAGCGCGAAGGATCTCTGGGAGACCTATCTCCCCGCCTTTGAGGCCTGTGTGCGCGAGGGCGGCGCCTATTCCGTGATGGGCGCCTACAATCGCACCAACGGCGAGCCGTGCTGCGCCAGTCCCACGCTCCTCCAGAAGATTCTCCGCGAAACCTGGGGCTTCGCGGGCTACGTTGTCTCGGATTGTGGCGCGATTGCCGACATCTTCGAGCATCATCAGGTCGTCGCGAGCGCGCCGGAGGCGGCGGCCTTGGCCGTGGAAGCCGGATGCGAATTGAACTGCGGCGAGGTCTACCCCGCGCTTCGGGAGGCCGTGGCGCAGGGCCTGATCGACGAGGCGACCATCGACCGGGCGGCGACCCGCCTCTTCACGGCGCGGATGCGGCTGGGGATGTTCGATCCGCCGGAGCGCGTGCCCTATGCGCAAATCCCCTTCGCGGTCAACGACAGCCCGGAGCATCGCGCGCTGGCCTTGGAGGCCGCGCGCAAATCCATCGTGCTGCTGAAGAACGCGGATGACATCCTGCCCTTGCGCGACGACGTGAAATCCATCGCCGTCATCGGCCCCAACGCCGACGACGCGGCGGCGCTCCTGGGCAACTACCACGGCGCCCCCTCCAAGGTGGTCACGCCCTTGCAGGGGATTTGCGATAGTATGCCTTTGCAGACCCACGTGCGCTATCACCGGGGGTGTGGCGTGACCGGCGACGACACCGAGGGCTTCGCGGAGGCGGTTGCGCTGGCCCGCCAGGCCGATGTGACCATCGCCGTGATGGGCCTTTCGCAGCAGATCGAGGGCGAGGAGGGGCAACAGGAGGGCGTCGCGCAGGGCGAAAGTGCCGGCGATCGCACTGATCTGGCGTTGCCCGGCGTGCAACAGGCGCTCCTGCTGGCGCTCCACGAGACGGGCACGCCGCTGATCATCGTGCTGCTCAACGGCAGCGCCGTCGCCATCAACTGGGCGGCGGCCCACGCGGACGCCATCGTAGAGGCGTGGTATCCCGGCGAGGAGGGCGGCGCGGCCATCGCCGAGGTCCTCTTCGGCGCGTACAATCCCGCCGGCCGGCTGCCCGTGACCTTCTACAAGTCCGTGGATCAGCTCCCGCCCTTCCGCGACTACGCGATGGCGGGGCGCACCTATCGCTATTTTGGGGGTGGGGGAGAAGGCAAAGATGAAGAGCCGCTCTACCCCTTCGGCTTTGGCCTGAGCTACACCACCTTCGCCTATCGCGACGCGCGCCTCAGCAGCGAGCGGATCGCGCCCGGCGAGACCTTGCGCGTCGTCGCGACGGTCGAGAATATCGGCGAGCGCGCCGGGGAAGAGGTCGTGCAACTCTACCTGCGGGATGTGGCGACCTCTGTGCGCGCGCCCCGTCATCAACTCGCGGGCTTCGCGCGCGTGCATCTCGCGCCGGGCCAGGCGCGGGAGGTGACCTTCGCCTTAGAACCCCGGCAGCTGGCGATAGTTATGGAAGATGGCCGCCGCGTGATCGAGCCGGGCGATTTCGAGATCTTCGTCGGCGGCGGGCAGCCCGGTACCGACGCCCCCGGCGTGGGGTCGGCTTTCGAGGTGGTGGGAGAACTTCATCCACTAATCTAGGACAAGGAGACAGGGAGACAGGGAGATAGGGAGACAGGGAGACAGGGAGACAAGGAGAGGATCAGAATGAAGAGTTATCGCCAGGAACTATGGTTCAACATCCCGCAGCGGCGGGGATTTGTCAACATCACGCCGAAGGTGCGGGAATGTCTGCGCGCGAGCGGCGTGCAGGAGGGGCTGTGTTTAGTCAACGCGATGCACATAACAGCTTCTGTGTTCATCAATGATGATGAGCCGGGGCTGCATCAGGATTACGACGATTGGCTGGAGGAACTGGCGCCGCACGAGCCGATCAGTCAATATCACCACAATCGCACGGGGGAGGATAACGGCGATGCGCATCTCAAGCGGCAGGTGATGGGGCGCGAGGTCGTCGTGGCCATCACAGAGGGCCGGCTCGATTTTGGCCCATGGGAGCAGATCTTCTACGGCGAGTTCGATGGTCGACGCCGGAAGCGCGTGCTGGTCAAGATCATCGGCGAGTGACGTGCAGCCATTTCGGGGCAGAATCTGGATGCATTGTGGGGAGACGAGCAGTTCCGACTGCGCCGGCGGGCCGCTCGTTCGCGCGGGATTGCGCTACTACGCCGTGACGTTGGGCTTAGGGTATCTCGTCACCATGGATCGCCCGCCATTCGATTTACGCGGCACGCCGCTCCTGATCGTGCTGGGCCACACGTTGGTCGCACTGCCCTTCGTGGTGCGCAGTGTGCTGCCCGCCTTGCAGCCCATCCGCCCGAACTGCGAGAGGCCGCCGCCGTGCTAGGCGCTCCGCCTGCCCGGCGCGCAATCTTTCTGAGATTGTATTTCCCTTAAGTTTTTCTTGTGCCATAATAACATTGTACGGAAAGAGATAGTAACCCAATTATCATCAGGGATCTTCAGGAATTCGCCGGGTGCAATTGTGCTATCCCCATCCAGAACCCAGTAACGACGCAAAAAAGGTCTGTGATCCCCACAAACACGCACATCTGCGCTGCTTTTAGGGCTGCTTAGGGGATTACCCGGCAAAATCCAAAAGACCCATCATCCCCAGGATATGCTATCCAAGTCAGACCATTTACATTTACAAAAACATACATCAGCCCGCACGCTCCGAGTTTCGTGACCTAAATGCCCCACAGTCCAAAGTAGGGACAGATGGCGCGCAACCGATAGGGTATAGCCGGAAACAGCTATGCCTCCCGTTATTGGAAAGGAGCCTGGCCGGCGCTCTTGCTTGCGTCACGACGCAACACGGCGGCGTTCCTTTCCAATCCAAATGGGAACGCCGCTTTTTTTGTTGGGACGTGAGGGGTTTCATTCAGTATCTAGTCTCCAAACTCCCACGTTGGGGAGTTTGGAGATCCAGAGCGTTGGTCAGTATCCACATAATTTATTTTAGGGAGGATGTTATGGAGAAGAAGAAATTAGTTGTAAATGGTGTTCCTCACACGCTGATCGTCGATCCCGATGCCTCGCTGGCGACGCTGTTGCGCGAGCAACTGGGCCTGATCGGCGCCAAGATCGGCTGCGGCACGGGCCAATGCGGCGCTTGCTCCGTCATCTTAGATGGCAAGGTCGTCCGCTCGTGTATCACCAAGATGAAGCGCGTGGCCGATGGCGCGGAGATCACCACCGTGGAGGGCGTCGGCACGCCGGATCATCCGCACCCGGTGCAGCAGGCGTTCGTGGCCCACGGCGCGGCGCAATGCGGATTCTGCACACCGGGTTTCGTCATCTCGTCCAAGGCGCTGCTGGATCAGAACCCCGATCCGACGCGCGAAGAGGTCCGCGATTGGTTCCAGAAGCATCGCAACATCTGCCGCTGCAACGGCTACAAGCCCTACGTCGATGCCGTGATGGACGCGGCCCGCGTGTTGCGCGGCGAGCTGGACCCCGACGTGCTGGACTACGAGATGCCCGCAGACGGCGCGGTCTGGGGCACCAAGCACCCGCGCCCCTCAGCGCTGCCCAAGGTCACCGGCACCTGGGATTACGGCGCGGATCTCGGCCTCAAGATGCCGCCCAACACGCTGCATCTGGCGCTCGTCCAGGCCGAAGTCTCCCACGCCAACATCCTAGGCATTGACACCACCGAGGCCGAGGCGATGCCCGGCGTCTACAAAGTCGTCACCCACAAGGATGTCAAGGGTAAGAATCGCATCACCGGCCTGATCACCTTCCCCACCAACAAAGGCGACGGCTGGGATCGTCCCATCCTCTGCGATGAGAAAGTCTTCCAGTACGGCGACGCCATCGCCATCGTCTGCGCGGATATGGAAGCGAACGCCCGCGCCGCCGCCGAGAAGGTCAAGGTCGATCTGGAGGAGCTGCCCGCCTACATGAGCGCGCCCGCCGCGATGGCCGACGACGCCATCGAGATTCACCCCGGCACACCCAACATCTACTTCGAACAGCCCATCGTCAAGGGCGAGGAGACCACGCCCATTATGGAGGAGGCCGCCTACGTGGTCGAAGGCGATTATTACCTCCAGCGCCAACCGCACCTCACTATCGAGCCGGATGTGGGCCTCGCCTACTTCGATGAGGAGGATCGCCTCACCATCCACTCCAAGAGCATCGGCATCCACCTGCACCACGCGATGATCGCGCCCGGCCTGGGCATCGATGGCGATAAGCTGCGCATCGTGCAGAACAACGCCGGCGGCACCTTTGGCTACAAGTTCAGCCCCACGTGTTGGGCGTCGCCGCGATGGCCACCGGTCGCCCCGTCTTCCTCAAGTACGATTACAAGCAGCACATCACCTATACGGGCAAGCGCTCGCCCTTCTTTATTAATCTCAAGCTGGCGGCGGATGAAGAGGGCAAGCTGTTGGCGATGGAGAGCGATTGGTCGGTGGATCACGGCCCCTACTCCGAGTTCGGCGACTTGCTGACCCTGCGCGGCGCGCAGTTCATCGGCGCCGGCTACGACATCCCCAACATTCGCGGCCTGGGCCGCACCGTCTGCACCAACCACGCTTGGGGATCGGCCTTCCGCGCCTACGGTTCGCCGCAGGCCTTCCTGGCCTCCGAGAGCCTGATGGACGAGTTGGCCGAAGAGATGGGCATCGACCCGTTCGAGTTGCGCTACAAGAACGTCTATCGCCCCGGCGCGACCACGCCCACCGGCCAGGAGCCGGAAGTCTACAGTATGGTCGAGCTGATGGATGCCATCCGCCCGCACTACGAAGCCGCCAAGCAGCACGCGGCGGAGAACTCCACCGATGAGGTGAAGCGCGGCGTCGGCATCTCCATCGGCATCTACGGCTGCGGCCTTGACGGCGTCGATAGTTCCGCCGCGGCGATAGAGCTGACGCCCGACGGCGTCACCC
>JBKHCQ010000224.1:0-6222 GCA_046541755.1 Anaerolineales bacterium
TTTATTTTCTTGGAACGGCCTTATCACAAACATCGAGTAAGCAAAAAGCGCCCTTTCGATCAAGACACGGCGCAACCTTCGCAAGGGTCGGAAGTTAGGGGAACAAGTACCCTCATCCGCCGGGAATGGTATAATTAAGAACTGAGTTATTGACCCTTGCGAAGGTTACGGATATTCTTCCTGACCGTACCCATTCTGAAAGGCCAAGAGGTTCTGGCACTGAAATGACGCCCCGAACCTTCGCAAGGTAGATAAAATAGATCACAAAGGGAGACCCCCATGATGCAAGCTCTTGTCTCGATTTTGGATAATATGACCCATCTCCTCCTGACAAAAACATGCACGCAACTAAAAGAGGAGTTCTGCGCGTGCGGCTTCTACGTGACGGAGTACCCACATTTTTCGTACCAGGTGGCGGAGGGCTTCGATCTCGATACGCTCAAAGCGCGGCTGGCGCGGGAAGCCACACAATTAGCGTCTATCACGACGCGCGTGAGCGGCGTCGGCATCTTCCCCGGCCCCCACCCCATCATCTTCCTGCCGGTAGTGCGCACGTTGGAACTCAGCCATCTTCATCATCGGCTGTGGGAAATCTCCAATGACGCTGCGCATCAGATGGTCACGCACTACCACGCCACGCGCTGGATTCCTCACATCACCTTGGCCCAAAACGATGTCACCCACGACACACTCCCCGACGTCATGCGCTGGCTGAACGACCGGACGTTCGAGTGGGAGATTCGAGTGGACAATCTGGCCCTGATTTATACCGACGGCGAAGAAAACAAAGACACCGGCATAACCTTCCGATTCGATTTGACCGGCAAGGAGCATATTGCGTAAAAATCAATCACATACAAAACATACAAAAATTATATTTTTATCTATTCAGCGGAAATAGCTCTAACAGGAATATAAAGGCCAAAAATTTGACCTTAAACTCGTCCCCATAGACGCGAGTGGTAAAAACGCGCGCCAAGCTGGAGAGCTTCGCCGCCGAAAGATCTAAAAAATCCGTGGGATCCGTGAAAATCCGTGAGCTGTTTTCAAAAAAGTGTCCGCTAACTAGCATTTTTATTTGACGTTTCACGCTTGACCCGATGCGAACTAGAGGATATGCTAGCCCTATGTCAGAAGATAAAGAGCACCCCACACCACCGATAGCCGAGCGCCTCGAGGTACTGACCGCCTCGGACAAAGAGCGGCCCAACCGGGAGGAGATCGAGCGCCAGGTGCGCGTCCAATATCGCGGTTATCTGGTGCTAACGACGGTGATCGCGCTCATCGTCGGCGGCGTGATTGGGCATTTCACGCCGCGCGAGGCCAACCCGCTCAGCGCATCGCAGCTCACGCCGCCGCCGTACTGGGGCCAGGTCTGCGTGACGCGCGAGGCAAAAGACGGCGAGGGCGCGCCGGAAGGCGTGGATGCGCCGCCCACGGCGACGCCTCAGCCGCTGCGCGTCTACGTCAGCGGCGCGGTCATCGCGCCCGATGTGGTGGCGCTGCCGCCCGGCAGCCTGCTGGCCGACGCGCTGGAGGCCGTCGGCGGCCCGACGGACGCGGCGGATATGGAAGCCCTCAACTTAGCGGCGCCGCTCTCCGATCACCAACACATCATCGTGCCGGAGCGCGCGCGCACCGAAGCGCCCGCCGAAGCGCCGCCAGAAACAGACGCCCCAGAGACCGAACCCACCGCCGACGAGAAAATCAACCTCAACCAGGCCACAGCGGCGGAGCTAGAAACGCTGCCCCATATCGGCCCGACGCTGGCCCAGCGCATCTTGGCGTACCGCGCCGAACACGGCCCCTTCCCCACCACCGAGGCGCTGATGGAGGTCTCCGGCATCGGCCCCAACACCTACGAGAAGATCGCGCCGCTGATTATGGTGACGAATGACGAATAACGAATGACGAATGACGAATGACGAACGACGAACGACGAACGATAACCGACAAGCAGTGAATGGAAAAACATCTATGCAAACCTTGACCCAACGCATATTCCCCAAAACCACATCCCCCCGCGTGAGGCTGGCCCGCCTCGCGCTCCTGCTCTGCCTGCTCGCCGGCTGGGGCGTGCTGCTGAGCGCGCACTTTTTGGCGTGGGATACCGCGCGCAACGCGCCGTTCCCCGGCTTCACGGTGGAGCCGAGCGGGGTGCTGACGCCCTTTGGAGACACCTCGTGGGCGCGATTCAACAAGTTCACGCCGCCGCTGGCCGAGCCGGAGCGCCTCATCGCCGTGGATGACCTCCCCATCCAGAACAACCGCCAATTGCAGCGCGTGCTCCGCACCGAGTACCAGGTCGGCGGCGAGGCCTTCTTCACCTTCGATCACCCCGACGGCAGTCAGCGCACCGTCCTCCTGCCGCTCACCGCGTGGCCGATGGCCGACTTCGCCAACATCTTCTTAGCGCCCTTCGCCGCCGCGCTCGTGATCATGGCCCTGGGCACGTGGGTCATGCTCTCCCAGAACGACCGAGTCAGCGCCGTCTTCGTCCTTGGCTCCGTCGCCTTCGCCCTGACGCTGGCCTTAATCTTCGATCTGACCGTCAGCGGCGTCCTCCCCCGCATCTGGATCGCCGCGATCACGTTGAGCGGCGTCTTCTTCGCCCAACTGGGACTGCACTTCCCGCGCCCCGCGCGCCTCGTCCGGCGTAGCCCGTGGATCATCTGGCTCTTCTACGGCATCGGCGGCCTCCTGCTGCTGGCCGGCCAACTGACGCTCTATCACTGGCCCAGCTCGTGGGCCTTTATCCCCATGTGGCGCATCATCTACCTGGAAAACGCCCTGGGCATGCTCTTCTTCCTGGGGATGATGGTCCACCGCCTGCGCCGCCCGCCCTCCATCACCGTGCGCCGCCAAAGTCGCATCATCCTGATGGGCGCGACGTTGGCCTTCGGCCCCATCATCTTCTGGCAACTCTCTAACCTCTTCGGCGCGCCCCGCCCCTTCACCGGCATCTACGCGCCGTTCGCGCTCTTCTTCCCCCTGGCGCTGGCCTACGCCGTGCTCCGCTATCAACTGGCGGATGTGGACGCCATCTTCGCGCGCGGCGTCACCTATGGGCTGATGACCATCTCCGGCGTGGGGCTGTATCTGCTGCTGCGCCACCTGCTCGCCGACGCGCTCGCGTCCCTCGCGATGCCGGCGGATCTGATCTACATCGCGCTCTTCATCTTAATGCTGATCGCGACCTTCGATCCGGCGCGGCGTTACCTCCAGCACTGGGTGGATCGCCTCTTCCTGCGGGCGCGGGTGGATTATCGCGCCGCGCTCCAGTCGTTCAGCCATCAGTTGGCGGAGTCGCTCGCCCTGCCGGACGTCTTGCACGCGCTGGGCCGGCAGATCGCGGATACGCTGCACGCGGGGGAGGCCATCATCTGGCTCTACGATGACGAGAGCGCCCGCTTCCGGCCCCACGGCGTGGGATTGGGCGCGCCGCCCGCGACGACCTGCGCCGAGACCGATCCCGTGGCGGCGCGGATCGCGGCGGAGGACTCGGCCTTCTTCTTGGAGCCGCACCGCTATCCCCAAGATGCGGCGCTGGCCGCGATGACGACCGACGCCGGCGAGATCTGCGTGCCGCTGCGCCGCCGCGAGCGGCTCATCGGGTGGCTGCTGGTGAGCGGGCGGCGCAGCGAGCGCCCCTACACGCCGGACGACCTGACCTTCCTCTCCGCGCTGGCCGATCAATCGGCGTTGGCCGTGGAAAACGCGCGGCTCTTCGCCCAAATGACCCGCCAATTGGCCCAACTGGAAGGAGAAACAACTTCAACATGAACATGATTGGATCCATTTTGATCTGGTATCTCGTAGTGCAAGGATTTGCGCTGGCGGGCCTGCCGCTGGCTTTTGGATGGTTGCGCGCACTCCCCTCGCGCGGTTACGCGGCGGCGAAGGCGCTGGGCATGCTCTTGGTGGGCGTGCTCCTCTGGTGGGGCGGCATCCTGCATATCTGGGGCAACACCGCCGCCGCGACGCTCGTCGCGATGGGGGGCATCTTCGCCCTGGGCCTCTGGGCGATGCGGGGGCAGTGGGCGGACGCGCGCCCCTGGTGGCGCGAGCATCGCCGCTTCGTGCTCGTGACCGAGGCGCTTTTCTTGATGGCGCTGATCCTGTGGAGCTTCGCGCGCGCCTCGCAGCCCCAGTTGCAGACGGCGGGCGGCGAAAAGTGGATGGAAATCGCCTTCCTCAACGCCGTCCTGCGCTCGCCCGCGATGCCGCCGCACGATCCGTGGCTCTCCGGCTACGCGATCTCCTACTACTACCTGGGCTATCACCTGCTGGGGATGATCACCCGCCTGGCCGCGATTCCCGCGCCCATCGCGTTCAACCTGGGCAACGCGGGCTGGTTCGCGCTGGCGGCCACAACCGCCTACGGCGTCGCCTACGACCTGCTGAATCGGCGCAATGCGCTCCGCCCGCTCCTTGGCCCGGTGATGTTGCTCCTGGCGGGCAACGGCGAGGGTTTTTTGGAGGTGCTCCACGCGCGCGGCCTGCTGCCCGCCGCCTTCTGGCGCTGGCTGGACATCGTCAATCTCAACGCCGCGCCGGAGCCGCCCTACACCTGGGTTCCGACGCGCTTCTTCTGGTGGTGGCGCGCCTCGCGCGTGATCCACGACGTCACCCCCTGGGGTGATCATCAGGAGGTCATCGACGAGTTCCCCGCCTTCAGCTTTATCTTGGGCGATATGCACCCGCATCTGCTGGCGCTGCCGTTTGTCCTGCTCGTGATCGCCCTGGCGCTGCATCTCTATAACCAGACCCTCGAACGCGACGAACGGCCTCGCGAGGATCAACCTTGGTGGGCGCCCATCCCCAAACTGAGCGGCTACGCCGTCGTGCTGGGCACGTTGGGCTTCCTTAATACGTGGGATTTTCCCCTGGGCTGGGCGCTGCTGATCGGCGCGCTCCTGATCGGCCATCTCCAGCGGCGGCGCGCGGCTGAGCCGGCTTGGCATCTCGGCGCGCTCTTTGATCTGGCGTGGGATTTAAAAATCGAGGCGATCTTTTTAGGTGTGGGTAGCCTGCTCTGCTACGCGCCCTTCTGGCTGAGCTTGCGCTCGCAGGCCGGCGGGATCTTGCCCAACCTCTTCAACGCCACGCGCCTGCCTCAATTCGTCGTGATGTTCACACCGCTGCTGATCCCCATCAGCGGCGTGATCGTGAACGGGGCGCGCCGGGCGCAACTCCCCTGGCAGGCCATCGCCCGCTGGGCCGCGCTGGGCCTCGTGGGGATCGCGGCGCTCAGCCTGTTGATCGGCTCCGTGACCGCCTATCCCTACTTCATGATCATCCTGAGGGGTGAAGCGGTGCAGGGCTACAACCTGCCGCCGGAGATGGCGTTGGCGGCGCTGGGGCGGCGGCTCGCGAATCCGTGGACGGCGCTCCTGCTCCTGGTCGGCGTCAGCGCCGGGGGATTGGCGCTGCTGGGCTTCGGGCGCGACTCACGCGATTCAGAGCATCCCAGAGCGGCCTCCTTCCCGCTGATGTTGGCGCTGTTGGGGCTGCTGCTCACCTTGGCGCCGGAGTTCGTCTTCCTTAAAGACATCTTCCACACCCGGATGAACACCATCTTCAAGTTCTATTTCCAGGCGTGGATCTTGTGGAGCGTGGCCGGCGCGTGGCAAGTCGCGCGCTGGCTCGAGCACCCGCGCGGGCGCAAGTGGGCCGCGATAGCCGGCGTCCTCATCCTGATCGGGATGGTCTACACCGGGCTGGCAATTCCCAAGCGCGCGGAGGAGCACGGCACGCCGTGGACGCTGGACGGCGCGGCGTGGCTAGAAGAGAGCCATCCGGCGGATTACGCCGCGATCCAATGGCTGAACGCGAACGTCGAAGGGCGGCCCGTCATCGTGGAGACGCCGGGCGACGAGCGGCGCGCCTACACCTACGAGGGGCGCATCGCGGCGCACACGGGCCTGCCCGCCGTGCTGGGCTGGGCCGACCACGAGAAGCAGTGGCGCGGCACCGGCGGGGAGCAGGAACGGCGCGCGCAGGCGCTGGAGACGCTCTTCACCACGGAAAATCCGGAGCAGGCGCGGGAGGTCATCGCGCAGTATCAAATCGCCTACATCTACATCGGCCCGGTGGAGCGCGCGCGCTATCCCGACGCGGGCCTGGCGAAATTCGCGGCGATGTTCCCCAGCGTCTATGAAAACGCGGAGGTCGTGATTTATCGGACGGGATGGTAAGAAATCCGTTTGTAGTCAGCTACGG